>NZ_BBMP01000002.1 GCF_000755245.1 Halococcus sediminicola
TGTCAATTTAGTGCCTCATAAGTATTTATCTCATTTGCCCTTCTTGTGTTACACATTGCACTCGTTTTTTTTTTTTTAAGTATCGGGTGCACCTGCAGATGTAACACATGCATTTCGTCGTCAGCGTCAGATGGTTATAAGAAACAGGAGTAGAGTGTAGTCGGTGTAGCCGGGGGGGGGGGGTCTCCGAAAGTCGCGTCATGAGAGAGTTGAGAAAATTCCTATGGAAGAAGTTTCGCCGACCCCCGACTACACCTCTCTGAAATCAGAACAGTATTTCAAATGGTATAATCCCTCTATCAGGGATAGCTGACGCGCGGGCGAAAACTCCGATTTGGACCGATACTATCCGGTTTTGCGCGAGAATTCGAGTGTACGTTTCGAGTGGTATAATTCCTTATCGTTATCTACACCTATCAATCACCATGACTGTTATAAGTGTGCGGCACCTCCTTCTAAATAGCCGACGACCTACCCAGCGGCGCGTTGCTCGCGGGAGGGCGTCACAACTATTCGAGAATGAAAACGAGGCGAGGGTGGCATTAACACCCTCGCTCAAAACACGACGGTTCGGTGATTGAACCCGACCGCGGGGGCGGTGGCTTCGACCTAATCTACGCGGTGCTGCTATTAAGTCGTTTCGTTACCCCGTCTGTGGTCGTGAGATATTGCGGAGATAACGACACACATGCAAGGATACGAAAATAGCAGGCGAGATAGTGAAACGAATAACCATTCTTTGAGTGAAGAAATGGACGAACAGCAACGTGAATACGGATTATCAAACAGCGAACGCGAATGTGTGGCCCGCCTACTGCCGGCCGACACCCCCGGTCTGGACTGCTACCGGCACGGCAGGGAGGGCGGGCAACAAGCGTGTTTTGAGGAATTCGGCGCGGAGATGTGCATTGGACGGTTACTTCCATGAGTACGACCACTTCCGAGAGCGGTGCAGTCGCGGAGTTGGACACGACCACCGCCCTGACCGCCGAGAGCGAACGTGAGCGCGTGGCCGACCGGCTCCACGAAGCCGGTCTAAGCAACCAGCGGTTCGTGGTCGTTGAAGACGGTACGAAGGTATGCCACAACCACAGTCAGCGTACGCCCGACGACCCACAACTGACGGGTAACTACGGCGTCTATGCTGGCCCCGGCGCGGACGCCGACGACGAGAGCGACGGGTGGCTTGTGGACGTGGACGTTGACGATTACGCCGCCGACGCCGACGCACGCGAAGCACTCGAAGCTATCAACGCACTCCCTGAGACGCTTACCGTCGAGACACCCCACACGGACGGCGAGACGGGCGGCCACCGATTCTACGCCGTGACGGGCGACGTGGTGGCCGCCATGCAGGACGTGACCGGCGGAAAGTCGAACCCCTCGCCCTCGTGGGGCGAGGTTAGGGTTGCCAACCAGTACGTCGTTGGTCCCGGCTCACAACTCGACGGTTGCGACAAAGAAGACTGTGAGACGTGCGCGACGCCCGACGGCGGCCGGTATCGTATCGCCGACGGTGGCGACCGGCCGATAGCTACGATAACCGCCGAGCAGTTGGCCGACGCGCTCCGCGAGGACCCCACCTACGCCGACAAGGACACCGCCGGCACGGACGCTACCGACCCAGCGGAGTACGACGGAACCGGCACCGATGCAGAGACGGTCGCACGAAACCACACGTGGCTGCGGGACTACCTCGCACTCGGCGACGACGACCGCTCGCGGGCGGACTTTCGCGCCTGCTGTCTCATGATTGAGAGCGGCGTCGCCGAAGCCGACGCGCGGGCGTTGCTCAACGGCTCGCCCCACACAAAGGTCCACGAGCGGGGTGAGGGTTATTGGCGTGAGACGTGGCGAAGCGCACTCCGCGCGGCCGACCTCCCGGACACCGGGACCGAGAGCGACGACGACACCGACGACGAAGGTGTGTCGGACGACGCGCCTTTCGAGGAGCGGGTCCGCGCCCGCGTGCTCGACCCCTACGAAAAGTCTGAGGGCGGTATCACCTCCCCGACGGCGATTAACCGCTTCGCGGAGGAACTTGAACGGGAGTGTCACTTTGTCATGCCCGGCGAGCACGTCCGGGGGTGGTACAATGAGCTATATCGCTACAACCCCGAGACGGGCGTGTACGAGCGCGGTGCCGTCGAGCACGTCATGGATGTGGCGGAGCGGACGCTCGGCGACTTTGCAACGAACCACCGGATTCGTGAAATCGTTGCGAAAGTCGAGCGGCGGAACCTCCGGCACGACGGTTTCGAGAGCCACCCCGCCCGGCAGGTTGTGGGCAACGGGATTCTCGACCTGCGCACGCTCGACCTCGCGCCTCACACCCCCGAGGAGTACCACCAACGGCGCATAGCGTGGGATTACCCCGGCCCCGACGCCGAAGCGCCGGTCGCCGACGCGTTCATCCACAGCGTTGTGGGGTCCGACGCGGACGCCGAGACGCTGTATCAGCTCATGGCGCACACGCTCTACGGCGGCTATCCCGACGCGAAACTCGCCATGCTCGTGGGCGACGGCGAGAACGGCAAATCCCTCGTTCTGTGGCTTGTGCGGCGGTTCCTCTCGGCGACCGGCGGCCCGGTGGATGTGGGTGGCCGCGACGGCGAGGACGGCGAGGGCGGTACCACCGACAACGAGAACGTGGCGAACGTGCCGCTCTCACAGTTATCCGACGAGGGCAGTTTCGCGCTCCACCAGTTGAACGGCAAGATGGTGAATATCAACGCCGACCTGTCGAGCGAGGACGTTCAAGAGCAATCCGTCTTGAAGAAAATGACCGGTGACGACCTGATATGGGCGAATGTCAAGAACAGGACGCCTATCGAATTCAAGAACAGGGCGACGGGGCTGTTCGCGGCGAACACGCTCCCCTCGTTCGGCGAGGACAGCCGGGCTGTGTGGAGACGGTGGCTTGTTGTTCAATTCCCGTACACGTTCGTATCGGGAGAGCCGACTGCCCCCGACGAAAAGCGGGTGGAGCGCCGCGACGTACTCAAGGCGCGTATCGGTGCGGAGAGTGAAATGGAGGGGTTACTCGCCCGTGCGGCCCGAGAGGTTCACGACTGGTACAACGACCGCGAGCGCGATTTCTTCACGAACGCGGCGAGTCCCGAGGACGTTCGTGACACCATGCTCCGCGGGAGCGACCCGGTGTATCACTTCGCGCGGGTTGCGCTCGAACCGAACGACGATGGGAGCGGTGAAATTTCGAAGAAGGACGTTCGTAACGCTTTCCGCGAGTTCGTAAAGGCCGAGCGTATATCGACCAATTTGACGGCCGACCCCAAACAGTTCGGGACCGAATTGTTCGCGCTCGAAGACTACCATATCGATAGCGACCGCACGACGATAGAAGGCGAACGCGTGACGACCTACACGGGCATTTCTTTCACCGACCGGGGAGAGCAGTTGCTCGCCGACGACGACGACACGAACGGGGGCGGTGAATGACCAACGACGAACGGGCGGGACCCCGCGGAGACGAGCGCGAGAACACAGACATTCTCGACGCTCTCGAAAGCGTCAATGACGCTCTCGACGCCCTCGACGGGAAAGTTGAGAGCCTACGACGTATGAAAGCGCGCAGGCGCTTCCACGATGAAAACCGGCGCTACACAGAGAACTACGACGAACACAGAGAGCTAACGTAATGGGACTAACAGATAGAGCTTTCGAGCTATTCGGGGCGCGAATTCCACCCGGGCGGAATGGAAAAGTCCCCCGGATAGTGGATGAGAGCACAGGCACAGGCACAGACGCGGAAGTGACGGCGAGCGACGACGCGGGTACGGCTTCGGCAGGGATGCGTCCGCCGAAGCGCCCACCGAACCAATCACAGAACAGCAACAGCGGAAGCAATCAGGACAGCAACACAATGGCAGAAGTTAACACGGAGAAAGTGGCAGAGGAGATAGGCAACGACGCGGATAACGAGTTGGGGCGAATCACGGCGGCAATAGCCGAGGGCGCGGGCTTCTCTCATGAGGCTCTCGACGCGCTTGTGTTCGAGGCGCTCGCCGTCGAGGCGTTCGGCGAGGACGCCGTAAAGCGTGCGCGTCGAACCGTCATCAAAGACTTGCTCGAAAACTACGTGGAGGACCGCGTGGTTGGTGAACTCGAAGCGTCGAGAACGCCCGGCACCGGTGCCGGCATCGGCGGCGCGGTTCTGACCGGCAGCGGCGTACAGACGACTGCCGCGACTGCGGGCGCTCTCGGCGGCGAGGATTTGGACTCGTACGGGACTGGGGTCGAAGGCGACGACGGGCGTGTGAGCGACGTATCGAAGTGGCAACAGCAGCAGGCGCTCGCGGCCGAAGCGCCCACCGACCCACGTCTCGACGCCTACGGGACGGGAACGGAACGCGTCGGTGAGGACGGCACGGAAGTGGACACGGTGGACGCAGACCACGCCGAAGCCTCGGAGCGCGCCCGTCTCAAAGCCAACGCGAAGCTCATTGAGCAGAACGAACGCGAGAGCGCCGGCAGCGACGACCCCGAGGATTATGGCACGGGCGTTGAGAAATCGGGGAGAGGCCGATGAAAGCGGCTCTCGTCCACGACGCCGACCCTACTGAAATCAGCGTGGCTGACTACTACGGTCTCGGCGAGGACGACGACCGGGCTCTCGTCGCCTACGCCCCGTACGTCGGACCGGCACCCGACAACTACGATGTGGTAAAAGATGGCACGGTCCGTAAGCCCGACGAGACGGCCAACGACCCCGCGGACGTGACTCTCGCCACGTATCAGCTTGGCGACCGGCTCCCCGCCGGGAAGGTTACTCTCGCGGAGTTTCAGGCGGGGTACGGGACGCTCGCGCTGATAAATCCCACCTACGGGCAAGTCTCGGTGGGCGGCACCAACATGGCATCACTCTCTCACAGCGACATTGAGAAGATTAACCGCGGCGCTCGCTCGCCGGACCCGGACGCACCCGCCGGCAGCGAAGGCGAATAGGAGTAGGATAGGAGCACGCACACATGACTACGACCACGACCGCGAAAACGACGCTCACGGATGTAACCGGCCGTGAACCGCTCCCCGACGCCGTAGCCGAGCTGATGGAGAGCAGTCGCACGCTCGGCGACCTCGTAGAGCGGGTGTGGCGGCTGTTGCCCGCCGCTGACCGGGACGGGACACCGCCCGAGCGAGGCGTATCTGTGCGGTCGCTAATGGCCCTCACGGGAGAGAACCGCCGACGCATCGAGAATGGCGTGCTCTCCCGACTTCGACAGGCGGGCGTGGTCGAGCGTCAGCTTACCCACACCCGGGGGGTACGAGTTGCGTACTACCGGACTGACACTGTGGACCCGTTGTTCGCCGACGCGCGTCGAGAGTGCGAGCGTGAGCGCGCCACGTCGCCGACTTACCTCCTGCCCTCACCGCGCAGGGTTCGGCCCGGCGGCCCCTCGATTGAGGACCCCTTCGCGGTGGACCCCGACGGTCTCGCCTTTGGCGGCGCAGGAGGCGACTGACGCCATGCCCGTGGAAGTTAAGTGTGCATGGTGCGACGGCGCTTTCGAGGTCGAACCAGCGCGTGCCGAGCGGAGTGAGAACCACTTCTGCGACCACGAGTGTATGGCGAATTTCCAGTCGAAAACTGTCATGACGTTTTGCGTCGAGTGCTTCAAGCTTGCTTACGTTCCATCGAGGATGGCGAAACAGGATGGCGGCTACGTTTGCGAGCCGTGTCGCGGTCTTGGCGACTGATACCCACTTTCGGTCTTCCCCCAATTGGGGGACGGCCGAGCAGTTGGTGAACGCTTTTACCCTTACTTTTGGCCGCCGAAGCCTCACTTCCACCTTCGTTGTGCGTTACCCGCCGCATCGCTGTTCGAACCACCTCTGACAAACTGTTTCAATTTCGTAGAGGGTTTTTCACCGTTCCGAGACACAGATTTGTCGGTTTTATGCGCGCGTTAAGCCTTCGGTTTCAATCCCGTAGTGGGTTTTCACCGTCTCGAGACCCCTCTATGCAACGGCATAGCACATAGTACTTTCGGTTCCAATCCCGTAGTGGGTTTTCACCGTCCCGAGACACGGCATACTGATGCTGGGTTTCGCCATCTCAGTAGGTTTCAATCCCGTAGTGGGTTTTCACCGTCCCGAGACATCGTGACTGTGTCGTCCGCGACGTTACGCTCGGTCGTTTCAATCCCGTAGTGGGTTTTCACCGTCCCGAGACGTTCCGACGGGTCGCAGTAAGCCACGCCACGCCCCGTTTCAATCCCGTAGTGGGTTTTCACCGTCCCGAGACAGGGGGTCAAGAGCCAAGGATAGTCCTCTAAATCGATTTTCAAGCCGTGAATATCTCTCACTCTTTCGTGGACCTCCGCTATACAGCTCGTTTAAATGGGTCCATGATTCGCGGACCGATTACTTCGTACTGTATTGAAACGATTTCTTTTTGCGTTCTTCGGGAGTTTGGTGGAACTCCCTGTAATACGCTGGGATACCCGCTCGTGGCTCGAAGCGTTCGCTCCGTTCGCGTGCCGAAGCGACCACAGGTGTATAATTTCCGAGGCCGCGTCGGTCGCATGACGACGACCTGTGCCTCAACCCTGTTCGTCTGCTACTGGCGTGGGCCGCTGGTTGTCAATACCAGTCTTTTCGTCGTGTGGCTGTGTAGACAGCCAGCTATCTCGGCGGGGTCTCGTGGGGTGAAAGGTCCTTCCCCGTGCATTCAAGCCAGAGACGCCCAGCCGAGCCTAACGACGGGCGGGCTTTCGGTCAGGTAACATCAACCCGACCTACGCAGTGAAACGACTGCGTCCCGGGGAGCGACATATAGCCACTCCCGGTTGTCACAATCAACGAGGGGTCAACATATAACTATTTGCACGCCCTGTAGTCAGAACATGGAAATCTCCGCTTCTACCGAAGCAATGGGGCTACTCTACCGCTCTGCAGTAATAGAACACCGTAATAGGCAGGAGCTGTGGTGATGGCGCAGTCGCCACTAACGGATTTTGTGGACCCGGCGGCAACTCATACTGAATCAATCAACCGAACAGTGGTTGCCCCACTCGAACTCAGTAACCGAAAGCGTGAACGGTTGGAAAGAGCCGTCAAGCAATGGCAGGCGATTGCTGGGCGGATGGCAGACCTAATGCCGTCATTCGATTCTCGACTGTGGCGTCCGCAACAGACGACACTTTGGCGGACTGTGAAAGAAGAATTCCCAGACCACTCGCTCAAAGCACATACCGCATATGAGGCGGCGTTTAAAGTTGCTGAGGCATTTGGGTCATGGGACTCGAATGGGAGACCCTCAGACAACCATCCGGGCCGACCGTTCGGTCGTGGGTCGTATATCCGATTCGACCACAGCAGCGTTGAGCTTGTCGAGAACGACCGTGGATACGGCGTGAAACTCGGTCTCGAACCGCGGAAACCAGAATGGTTCCATCTCCCCACAGGCGACTATCAGCGCGAATACTTCGACCGGGTTACTGATGGAGACGCTGAGACGGCAAGCGCAGAAGTGCACCTCTCTAGTGATGGTGCGACACTCCATCTCGTCGTGAAAGAAGATGTAGAGGTGTACGATGCAACTGATGTACCGCGATTCGTCGGCGTAGATATTGGAGAGACCGTACTATATGCCGCCGCAGTAACAGAGGTACTCAATTCACCGTCAGTCGAAGCCGTCGAAATGCAGCCCGGACGGGAATTCCGACACTACCGCGACCGACTCAACGAAAAGAGGAAGCGATTGGGTGAGAAAGGCGACCTCCGTGGAGTACGCGAATGTCGCGGCGACAGAGAGCGGTATACAGAGCAGGTGACGGACGAGGCGTCACGAGCCATCGTTGACCTCGCACAGTCGTACGCGCCTTGTGGTATTGCGCTCGAAAATCTCACGGGCTACCGACAGACAGCTGAGGACGCTATTCACGACTGGCCGTTTGCACTCATGCAAAAGAAAATCGCATACAAAGCAACGGGCGCTGGCATCCCGGTTGAAAGCATCAATGCAGCCGGAACGAGCACCACCTGTCGAAAGTGTGGCCAGACCGACGCAGCAGCGCGAGACGGGTCAGACTTTGCCTGTCACCGGTGTGGGTACGAAATCCATGCCGACGTGAACGCTGCTATCAACATTGCTCAACGAGCCGCGGAATAGCGCCGCGCTCGTGGAATGGTTGGCTTCATACGGCCGGCCGCCACGGTGGGTGACTATCCGACGCGCTGGATGTAACGGGCGAGACGGTACGCGCCACTCGATAAAGGCCGCGAGGCCCGCGGGGTCGAACGTAAAGAGGTCGGCACACGGGCGGCCATGTGCTGACCCGTGGACGAATAGGCCGGTTGCGTGGGTATTAATGGTACACACTTGGGGCTTATCCATACGGATAGCGCGCCTGCGTGCCACAGTCACAGGTTATCACCACGTGACCGTCCTGCGTGCGCACCCGACAGTTCCGGCCCGGCAGGAGGTAGCCATCGCAGGCGTCGCACGTGAACCGTCTGAACGTTCGCGGAAGCGGTCGGCGATTGCGCTCGGCGACCCGGCGGGCGAGCCTGACGCACTCGCGGGCACGGTCGGCGTCGCCCTCACGCGCCGCTTGGCGGGCGAGTGCGTGCAGACGGTCGATGCGTTCGTCGGCGAGCGTCATGACCGGGTTCTGCCGGCGATTCTTTGCCGAGCGGTATGCGTTTTGCCTTCCGATTCGGTGGACTTTTTCGACCTGCCTGTGCGCTTTCGGTGTGCGCGCGCTCAACTACCTCGAACTCGAAGGGCCGCTCCAGCGCAGCGGCTGGGCCAGCGCCGCCGCCCAGCAGCGCAAAGCGCTCGCCGACACCGACATCGACGTCATCACGTCGCCGTGGCGCGGCGGTGATCTCCCATCGGGCGCGCGCTCGCTCGCGGCCGGCGACGGCGTGTTTCGGGACTTCGATCTCGCTCACTGCAACGCGCCCGGTCCCGGCAGTCTGGCGGTCGCCCGGCACGCGCGAAAGGAGGGAATCCCGCTCGTACTCCATGCCCACATGACCGCCGAGGACTTCGGCGAGTCGTTCCGATTTTCCTCGCGGGTCGCACCGCTGCTCAAACGCTACCTCCGGTGGTTCTACTCGCAGGCCGACCTCGTGCTCTGTCCGAGTCAATATACCAAGGACCTGCTCGAAGCCTATCCCGTCACTGCACCCATCAGAACCATCACCAATGGCGTGGATTTCGACTCGCTCGCTGGTCACGAAAGTCTCCGCGAGGAGTACCGCGAGCGCTACGACCTCGACGGGATGGTCGTCTTCGCGCTCGGCAGCGTCTTCGAGCGCAAGGGTCTCACCGATTTCTGCCGGCTCGCCGAAACGACCAACTACGATTTCGCGTGGTTTGGGACCTACGACACCGGGCCACACGCCTCGCCTGTAGTGAAAAAATGGACCGAGAATCCTCCGGCAAACCTCACCTTCACGGGGTGGGTCGAGGACAAACGCGGTGCGTTCGGCGCGGGCGACGTGTTCTGTTTTCCGACGAAGGTCGAAAATCAGGGTATCGTCGTGCTGGAGGCGATGGCCTGCGGGAAGGCAGTCATTGTCCGCGACATTCCGGTGTTCGAGGAGTTCTTCACTCACGGCGAGGACTGCCTGAAATGCAGCAGTCGGGCCGAATTCCGCGAAGCGCTCGACCGACTGTCGGAAAACCCGAGCCTGCGCGAACGACTGGGCCAGGGTGCACGCGAAACCGCCGCCGAGCACAGTCTGGAGCGCGTCGGCGAGGAACTTTCGCGGGTCTACCGCGAAGTCACAACGGCTTAATCCTCCCTGCCGGAATCACGGACGATGCCGCCACACGTCGCCGCCTTCACCGACACCTACCTGCCGACGGTAAACGGCGTCACCTACACCATCCGGACGTGGCGCGAGCGCTGGCAGGACAGGGACGGACGGATGGACGTCGTCTATCCGGGTGCCGACGAGTACAACCCCGAGGCCGGCGAAAATCCCGTAAGAAGTCTCCCGTTTCCGTTCTACGAGGACTTCCGCATCGGCGCGCCGTCGATACCCGATGCGGTCGGCGAGGCCGACATCGTCCACGCCCACACGCCGTTCGGACTCGGTCTCGGTGGCCTGCGCCTCGCGCGCGACCTCGACCGCCCGCTGGTCGCCTCTTATCACACTCCAACCTCCGAGTACGCCGGCTACCTCGCCGAGGGCTGGCTGCTCGATGCGGTCGCACGGGTTGGCAAAACCTACGAGCGCTGGTTTCTCGGCCGCGCCGATCACGTCATCGCGCCGAGCGAGACCGCCCGCGCGGCGCTCGTGAGCCGGGGCGTGGGTCCCGTCTCGGTCGTGCCGAACGGCGTCGACATCGATAGATTCGCCCCGGTCGGTTCCTCGGACTTCCGCGCTCGCTACGACCTGCCCGAGGAGGGCACGAAACCGCTCGTCGGCTACACCGGCCGGCACGGCTTCGAGAAACGACTCACCGACCTCGTGCGAGCGGCCGAGGGGATGGACGCCACGTTCGTCCTCGGCGGGGACGGTCCCGCGCGCAAGACCCTTCAGGAGGAGGCCGCCGAGCGGGATGCCGACATTCGATTCCTCGGCTTTCTCGACCGCGAAGAGTTGTCCGAGTTCTATTCGGCGCTCGACGCCTTCGCCTTCCCGAGCCCGGTGGAAACCCAAGGATTGGTCGCGTTGGAGGCGATGGCCTGTGGCACACCCGTCGTCGGGGTCGACAGCGGCGCGCTCACGGAGACCATCGATGACGGCGAGACGGGCTATCACTACGACCCGGGCGACATCGCGGGCTTCCGTAATTCGCTCGACCGCACGCTCGCAGAGCGCGACTCCCTCACCGAGACCTGTCGGGCGCGCCGGGAGGCGATGAGCGTCGAGCACTCGGTCGACGCGCTCGCCGCGGTCTACGATACCGTACTGTGAATCAGGCCGCGTCGGTGCCGAGCTGGTCGTAGGCACGAGCGATGGCGATCCAGACGAAGACGCTGCCGAGACCGCTCACGACCGCGAGCACGAGCGGGCCGACGACGGCGACCGAGGCGACCACGTCGGCGACGATATTTCCGAGCACCTGGAGGAGGGCGTTCACGACCACGAGCGCGAGCAAGAGTGCGGCGACCCGCAGCGGCGAGCGTCGCAGCACGCGAAAACTCCTGCGGAAGGCCGTGAGGACGTCGTCGTCCTCGACGGCGACGAACGCCGGGGCGAAAAACGACGCCGCCAACAGCGCGACGAGGAGGACGAGCCAGAGGAGTAGGCCCACCAGACCGAGCACGACTGCGAAGAGCGCGCCGGCTGCGAGCGCGAGCGCCAGCACGACGGAGACGCCGAGCAGGTTCGCCACGCCGTATCCCACCCGGTGGGTGAGGTGTTCGCGCTCGACGATGCCCCACTGGCCGGCGAACACGCGAATCGTCACGAGCGTGAGGTAGATGCCGACGAGCGCCACGACGAAGCTCGCGAGCAGCGACAGCGCGTTCCCGGTGACGACGAACGGGAACCCACCGCCGCCGCCGGCACCGACGACGCCGGGCGTGGTCCGGACGAACTGGCCGGGAACGAGCGCCGCGAGCGCCTGGACGACGGCGAGCGCCACCAGCACGAGCAACGCGGGCCCCGTCGCCAGCCGTCTGAGCGACTGACGGATGACCGTGAGAACGCTGAATGCCATACTCAATCGGATTCGAGCGTCGTTCCTGTGCCTTGCGGTTCGTGCTCAGTCGTACTCGTAGAACCCTCGACCACTCTTCTTGCCCAAATCGCCCGCTTCGACCTTTCGTTTCAGCAGATAGGCCGGCGTGTAGCGGTCGCCGAGTTCCTCGTGGAGGGTCTGCGTGGCGTCGAGACAGATGTCGAGGCCGATGTGGTCGGCGAGTTCGAGGGGCCCCATCGGGACGTTCGTCCCGAGTTTCATTCCCCTATCGATGTCGTCTTTCGCTGCGACACCCTCGTCGAACGCCCTGATGCCCTCGTTGATCCACGGCATCAGGATGCGATTCGAGACGAAGCCCGGCTTGTCGTCCGATTCCCACGTCTCCTTGCCCAACTCTTCGGCGAAATCGTGGGCGAGCGCGGTGACATCGTCGTCGGTGTGCTCGCCGACGACCAACTCCACACCCTTCATCACAGGGACGGGATTCATGAAATGCAGGCCCACGACGAGTTCGGGGCGTTCGGTGGCGCTCGCGATCGAGGTCACCGAGAGGGTGCTGGTGTTGGTCGCCAGCACCACGTCCTCGGGCACCGCTTCATCGAGGTCGGCGAAGATGTCTTGTTTGATATCCATGTTCTCGACGGCCGCCTCGACGACGAAATCGCAGTCCGCGAGGTCTGTGAGGTCGGTGGTTCCAGTGACCCGCTCGCGGGCCGCCGTGGATTCCTCCCCGGTGAGTTTCTCGCTGTCGACGAGTCGGCTCAAACTCCCCTCGATGGAATCGAGGCCGCTCTCGACGAACTCCTCCTCGATGTCGCGCATCACGACGTCGTAGCCCGCGGTCGCGGCGACCTGTGCGATGCCGTTGCCCATCGTGCCAGCGCCGACGACGCCCACTCGTTCGATGGAATCGAGTTCGCGCATACCGGCGACTCGCGGCGCGGTGGCGTAAGCCTACTGGATGGCCGTGAGGGCAGGATGGCGCGGGCGAGGTGGCGAACCGACTCAGCCCGCGAGCAGGCGGTCGAACGCCTCGACCATCGCCGCGACGCTCGCGCGGGTGATGTCGATGTCGCTCGCGGCGACCGATACTGACCTCCCATCCCGACTCATCTCGATTTCGACCGTGACCACGGCGTCGGTGCCTCCAGTAATAGCATCCACGTGATAGGATTCGAGCGTCGCATCCCCTCGGGAACCGAGCGCCTCCCGGACGGCCGCCACGGCGGCGTCGACCGGGCCGCTCCCCGTGCCGCTGGCGGTGCGCTCGTCGCCATCGACGCGGAGTCTGACGCTCGCGGCCGGCGTGTCGCTGCCGCCCGCGGTCGTGAGATCGACGAGTTCGACCCGCCGCTCACGCTCGCGGCCCTGCACCGTTTCGGCGAGCGCGAGCACGTCCGCGTCGGTCACGCGCTTGCCCCGGTCGCCGAGGTCCGTCACCTGCTCGGTGATTTCGGCGAGTTCGTCGTCAGTCGTCGTAACATCGTGTTCTGCGAGCGCCGCCTCGACACCCGCGCGCCCGGCGTGTTTGCCGAGCGCGAGCCGGCGCTCGCGGCCCACCCGTTCTGGTGGGTAGGGTTCGTACATCGCGTCGTCCTTCAACTGCCCGTCGGTGTGGATGCCCGACTCGTGGGTGAAGGCATTCTCTCCCACCACGGCTTTGTTCGGCGCGAGCGCTATTCCTGTGGAATCGGCGACGGTCCGCGCGAGGTCGTAGAGACCTGTGGTGTCGACAGTTTCGACGCCGTAGCCCTCGGCGAGGGCGATGGCGACCTCTTCGAGCGCGACGTTGCCCGCGCGCTCGCCGATGCCGTTGACGGTCGCATGAACGAGGTCCGCATCCGCCCGGATGGACGCGAGCGCGTTCGCCACCGCCATGCCCAGATCGTCGTGGGTGTGGGTGCTCGTCGGTCCCAATGCGGCGAGTTGGGCGACCACTTTTCCTGTGTGCTCGGGCGTCGCGTAGCCGACGGTATCGCAGTAACAGATCCGGTCCGCGCCGGCGTCGATGGCCGCGCCCATCAGCTCGGTGAGGAACGCGGGGTCGGCACGGGAGCCGTCCTCGCCGAGCACCTCGACCCAGAGCCCGTGCTCGCGGGCGTACTCGACCAACTCGACGGTGGTCTCGACGACGCCGCCGGGCGTGGTGCCGACCTTGCCCTCGATGTGGCGCTCGCTGGCGGGCACGACGAGATTGATGCCATCCACACCGCAATCGAGCGCGAGGTCGATGTCGCGCTCGATACCGCGACAGAAACTCGTCACCCGCGCGTCGAGGTTCTCCCCCGCGACCCGCGAGATGGTCTCGCGCTCGCCCGCGCCGGTGCAGGCGCTGCCGGCCTCGATCGTCGAGACACCGGCCCCGTCGAGTTTGCGGGCGATGCCGACTTTCTCGTCGGACGAGAGCGACACGCCGGGGGCTTGTTCGCCGTCGCGGAGCGTCGTGTCGAGAAACTGTACCTCAGCGTCGGACAGCGGAGTGGTTTCGGGGGAGCCCCCGAATAAAACGTTCACCGGTCATGATAGCCATTCACAGCGCCGCGCGGGAGGTATTTAAAACGGTGCGTTCCGACAGATGTTGCGGTCCGCTTTTTCGATTTTGAGCGGTGGCGCGCCCACGCTCGTGTGCGAGCAACAGCGAGGACCGAGCGCGAACACTGCGCGAGGGATGAGCATCGCGAACGGAGTGAGCGGAGCGAATCGGTTGGGGAGGCATGTGGGCTGCTGCGGTTCTCGCTTGAGTCAGTAATTGCCCCGAACGAGTCGGCTGCCGCCACTAATTAGTGCGAATAATCGAACACGAACAGTCGTCCTGAGTCCGTAGCCGTTAGCGGGATTCGTTGGCGCAGTTTTTGAAGGAGTGGCATTGACATCACTCCGGAACGACGGTCCGGTATGAAGAAGACGCCCGCCGGCAGCTCGGTCGGCGTCGAGGACCCTTACCAGTTCGTCGAGCGGTGCGACCATCTCACCGACGACGGACGGTGTCGGTACGCGCTCGAACACGACCATCACGATCCCGCGTTCGCCCGCGAGCGCCGCGCCGACGAGTTCCGGTGCCCAGTGGTCACCGACGCCGGTCCCGACTGGGACTGGCCCGACTGTCCTCACTTCCGCGCGCGAAACCGCTCCCGGGAGTGCGTTCGCTGTGGGCTCGACGAGCGCCGGCAGGCTCACTCCGACGGGCGGCCGCTGCTCGAAGAACATCACCTCTCGTACGCCGACGACGAGCACACGAGCCACGAGATCACCGTCTTCCTCTGCCGGTGGTGTCACGCCAAGATTCACGGGTCGTGGGCGCGCATCGCGGACGACGCCAGCCCCGATGCCGAGGCGCTCGCCGCGCGCGAGGGCCGGCGGAGCCGCGAACGCGCCGAACTCGATTTCGCGTCGGCCGCCGAACGCCGCACGGACGAGGACTGTAACTGCTCGCGTTCCGAGGGGCTTTAGCCGGTTCGTCGCCACAATCCGCCAATGACCGAAATCGTCGTCGTCGACAACGGCGGCCAGTTCACCCATCTGGAGGGTCGTGCACTGGACGACATCGGCGTCGAGACTCGGACTGTGGAGAACACCATGCCCCCCGAGGACATCGACGCCGACGGGGTGGTGCTCTCGGGTGGGCCGGCCATCGACGAGCGCGGGTGCTCTGGCGAGTACCTCGACATGGATATTCCTGTGCTGGGCATCTGCCTCGGGATGCAGATCATCGCCGCCGAACTCGGCGGGACCGTCGGTGCGGGCGAATACGGGGGCTACGCCGACGTAGTGGTAGAAATCGACGACGAGACGGACCCGCTCGTGGGATCGCTCGCGCCCGAAACGCGGGTCTGGGCGAGCCACGCCGATCAGGTGACGGCGCTGCCCGACGGCTTCGCCCGCACGGCCACGAGCGACGTCTGCGAGATCGAGGCGATGAGCGACGCCGAACGGGGCCTGTATGGGGTGCAGTGGCATCCCGAAGTCGCCCACACCGAACGCGGAGAAGAGGTATTCGGGAACTTCCGGGCGATCTGTGAGAACGACGAATGAGGGATATTTAACCGCGCTCGGGTGGTGTAGCCCACAATGACGACCACGCAGGGCGACCTCGCGGCCCTCTCGCGGTACGTCTTCCGCGCGCCGCAGTGGTACGCGAGCCTCGGCTTTGCCCTGCTCATCGCGGCCGTCGCCGGCGTCGCCGCTTTCGACTCGCGGTTCGTCCTCGAAGACGCCTGGCAGGGCGTCTTCTTCATCGGGGTGCCCACGATCGCCGCGAGCGTGCTCACCCCGCCCGTCGACCGCCGACTGGGGGGGCAGCTCACGCCGAATCGCGCCTCGCTGCTCGCGCTCGTCAGCGAGATCATCCTCGTCGCCTTCCTCGTCGGCGCGGGCGCGCTCGCCGTGCTCACGCCGCTCGGCCAGCGGTTCGTCTTCGACGTCCTGACCGTGGGGCTGGCCTCGGTGTTCGCGCTGCGACTGCTCGTGGTACTCGCCGTCTCTCGGAAATCCCTGTTCGTCGCGGCGATTCCGGCGAGCGTTCAAACTGGGGCGGTCGCGCTGCTGGTGTTCGTCTACAGCGGCGCGATGCGTTTCGTCGAGGTCGGTGGGCCGCTCGTGCGCTCGTTTCTCTCCCGACCGAACCGCGGGCCGGCGGAGTTCGTCGCCGTCGAACCGCTGAATTTCGCGCTGCTCGTCTTCCTCTGTCTGCTCTACGCCGGTGGTGTCTGGGCGTTCGTGACCGTCATCGACCGCCCGTGGCGGCGGAGCCTCGGTGTGAGCGTGCTCGATTTCCTCAGGGGATTCATCGGGCACATCGCCGAGGGCACGCGAGAAATCGAGGAGTTCTTCGAGACGCTCGGCGAGGAGGCGCTCGTCCCCGTCACCGTGCTCGCCGCGCGCCGGCCCGACGGCTCCGAGAAGGCACGGTTCGTCCTGCCGATGATTCATCCCGGCCCGATGGGCGAGATCGGTGGCGGCGACCTCCCAAAACGCGTCGCCGAGAGTACCGACGGGCTGGGATTCCCGCCGCACGCGACCGCCGGCCACGACTTCAACCTCGTCTCCGAGCGCGAGGTCGATACCGTCCTCGACGCCGTCGCGCGGGCGAGCGAGGGCATCGAGTACGGAAGGAGAGGGTCGGCGAGCCGGCGGGCCACAGTGGGGGAAGCCACGGTCACGGGCCACGCCATCGGCGACGGTGCGCTGCTCGTGGCGACCTACGCGCCGAACTTCGCCGACGACATCGACTACTCGGTGGGGCTGTCGGCGGCCGCCGAGGCGCGCGCACACGGACTGAGTGAGGCGATGGTCGTCGACGCACACAACTCGAACAACGGGCTGGAGGGGCCGGATCTGGGCCACGTCGTCCCGGGCAGCCAGCGCTCGTTCGACCTCATCGAGGCCGTCGGCGAGGTGGCCGACGCGCTCGCGGATGCGCCGCGCGAACCGCTCGAACTCGGCGTCGCGTGGGACGAGACGCCGTGGACGCCCGCGGAGGGAATCGGGCCCCTCGGCATTCGGGTCGCGGTGTTCGCCGCCGGCGACGAGACGACCGCCTACGTGCTCGTCGACGGCAACAACATGGAACCCGGCCTGCGCGAGGCCATCGTCGGCCGGCTCGATAGCGTCGACACCGCCGAGGTGATGACGAGCGACACCCACGTCGTGAACACGCTCGAATCCACGAATCAAGTCGGGGACGCCATCCCCCACAACGAACTCGTCGCCCACATCGAGACGCTGGTCGAGCGGGCGCTCGCCGACTGCGAACCCGTCGAGACGGGGATGGCGACCGAGCGCGCTCGTGTCACGGTCTTCGGCAACGACCGGACCGAGACGCTCGCCAGCCACGCCAACGCGATGGTGGCGATGGGCGGCGCGCTCGCCGGTGCGGTCGTCCTCGCGCTGTTCGCGGTCAGCGTGCTCGTCTTCTCCTTCACCTGAACGTTTTTACTGCGGGGGGTCGCGCTCGCTCCGCTCGCGCGCTCAACCCCTTGCAAAAACGTTCATCAAAAATTCCCGCTCACTCGCGTTGCTCGTTCGTGGTGCGACTGCTGGCGCGTTCCGCACCGTTCCGTATCCGCACCGCAACCGCTCCGCCGAAGCCCTCGCACCCCTCCGGGGCGCTCGCCCTTCATCCGCCGAGGGAACCACACCGCAACCGCGTGGCCGCGACCGCGCCGCCACAGCACCGCCACCGCGGCCGGCAGGTGCGACCCACAACCAGAAGAGCACCGAGCGCGTCAATCGAGCCGTGAGCGACGAGTACGTGCTCGAAATCAAACCCTCGGCGCGGCGGCACAGTCGAACCGCCGGCGAGTGGGTCCACGAGCGTGGCCCGCGGCGAGTCTTCGAATCGAAGGCGCTCGCACGCGAGTGGGCTAGCGAGCGCCGGGTGCGGGTGTGGGTGCAGGACGCCGCTCCGCACGACGCGAGTAGGGTCGACGGCTATCTCGTCGGCGGACAGCGGGCGAGCGGCGCTCGGCGGATGGGTCGCCAGTCCTCGCTGTGAGGCGAGCGCGACGCTTTTGCCCGCAGGGACCGAGAGTGCGGTATGAGCGAGTCCGAGGGAGCGGGAAAACTGGACCGCAAGCGCGTGGCGCTCGTCATGGTGCCACTGCTCGCGCTCGGCCTCGCGGACGTCACGCTCATCGTGCTCTGGGGCGTCAACCCGCTGCTGGGACTGGCCGTCCTCCCGCCCATCCTCTTCGTGACCGTACTCGGCTGGGTCGCCCTCAGCGGTGGACTGGT
The DNA here is from genome assembly GCF_000755245.1 of Halococcus sediminicola. Taxonomy (NCBI): domain Archaea; kingdom Methanobacteriati; phylum Methanobacteriota; class Halobacteria; order Halobacteriales; family Halococcaceae; genus Halococcus; species Halococcus sediminicola. Next base: position 18,362 of record NZ_BBMP01000002.1, read on the forward strand.
CGAGGGCCGGCTCGACGATTCCGACGACACGGCGTGAGCCGTTGCTCGACGACGAGCAATCGGAGAAGCGCCGGGGGTGAGATTTGAACTCACGAGTCCGTGAGGACAGTTGCTTTCGAGGCAACCGCCTTGGCCAGGCTAGGCTACCCCGGCTTCACCGACCGTTCGCCCGAGACCACTTTATCGGTTTCGGTCGCCACCGCCACCCATAAGCGCCTCGACACACCGAAAAAATCATGGACGTCGACGCGGCCCACGACGAGATCGGGGGCGTGCTGGATGCCCTCGACAGAACGGTGATCGCCGAGCGCTCGCTGCTCGAAACGGTTCTCCTGGGCGTGCTCGCGCGCGGGCACGTGCTCATCGAGGACGTTCCGGGAACTGGAAAGACGCTCATCGCCCGCAGCGTCGCCCGTGCGCTCGGACTCACCTTCTCGCGCGTGCAGTTCACGCCCGATCTCCTGCCCGCCGACGTGACCGGCACGCACGTCTACGACGAGAGCACCGGGGAGTTCGCGTTCTCGCAGGGACCGGTCTTCGCGAACGTGGTGCTCGCCGACGAAATCAACCGTGCACCACCCAAAACGCAGGCCGCCCTCCTGGAGGCGATGGAGGAGCGACAGGTCACCATCGACGGCGAGACCCACGCCCTGCCCAACCCTTTCTTCGTCATCGCCACCCAGAACCCCGTCGAGATGGCGGGCACCTTCGAACTGCCCGAGGCACAGGTCGACCGCTTTCTCGTCGAAACGGCGATCGGCTATCCCGACGAAAGTGGGGAAGTCGAACTGCTCAGGCGGCGCGCCGAGCGAGACGAGCGCAGTCCCCGCACTGAAGAAGTGCTCTCGGCCGAGCGGGTGCGTGCGTTGCAGGCGGTCCCCGAATCGGTGCGCGTCGAAGAAGACCTCCTTTCCTACATGACCGCCGTCGCGCGGGCGACCCGCGAGCGCTCGGCCTGTGCGGTCGGTGTCTCGCCACGGGGAACTCAACGCTTGTTTGAGGCCGCCCGCGCCCGCGCGGTGCTGTCGGGACGTTCGTTCGTCACGCCGGAGGACGTCAAACGCATCGCGCCGGCGGTGTTGGCCCATCGACTGGTGCTCACGCCGGATGCCGCCGTCGAGGACGTCGAAAAGGAATCGATAATCGAGGGCGTGCTCGACGAGGTGCGGGTACCGACGGTCTGATATCCCCGGACGGACCTCCGTGAGTCGTCGGAAGTAGCTCCTCTATTTGACTCGTTTCGATGGTGAGCGATGAGGGACCCGGTCCACCGCGAGCTACTCCTCGTCTTGGAGTTTGAGATAGACCGCGAAGCCGATCATCGTCGGCGGCCACAGACCGATGAACATCCCGCGCTGCTGGTTGTCGCGGATGTAGTATTCGTACAGTGCGAGCGCCACGGAGCCGAGTGCGCCGAAAGCGAGGTACGGCGCACCGGATTCCTCGGGCATCTGTTCTGATTGTGCCATTGCATACCCACTCGTATCGCCGACGACATACGTCCCCGGGAAGACCCGGTTCGTTCCGGCTGGCACAGGTTAATACGGGTTCGGGACTAGACAAATAGGAGTGTGGCGGGCGTATCTTCCACGACTGATCGTCGTATTCCAATAGTCATCGAATCGCATGAAAAGCCCGTCTCGGGTTCGGATTCGGCGGCTCGAACGAACGGCGGTTCGTCGGCGACCTGTGGGGCAGTCAGGGTCGCAGCGCGAGGACCAGCACCACTGCACCGCAGAGCAGGGCGATGGGCACGAGCGCCGGCCCGCCGCCGGCCAGCCGATAGACGACCAGTCCGACACCGGCACCGAGCAGCGCCAGCGCACCGCTCGCCCCCGCATGAAGGAGTTCCGCTCGTCGCGTCTCGGCCTCCTTCCCTACCGTCTCGCCGAGACCGATGGCGAACTCGGCGACGTCCCACGCGACGATCGCGGCGGCGGTCGCCGTCAGGAGGAACAGGGGCCCTGTACCCGCGAGACCGGCCAGTAGCGTCCCGGAGAAGAGTCCGGTGCTCCCGAGCGTGACGGCTGCCCGCGAGGCTGAGCGAAGTCCGAACCCCAGAGCCACTACCCCGAGCGCGCCGACCGCAAAGGCTGGTCCCGAGACGGCGAGCGCGAGCGCGCCGAGAGCCGCGACACCGACTGCGAGGGCCGCGCTCAGTCGCGGCGGCGCGTCGTCGATGGCCGGAGCGCTCATCGCGAGCCTCCCGAACGCGCGAGCGCGGTCGCGAGCGGTTCGTCGCCCCAGTCGACGACCGGAATCCCGGCCCCGCGCAGCGTCGAGAGCCTGACCGACCGCTCGGCCCGAGCCACCCGCTGGCCCGGCGTCCCCTCGCCCGTAGGGTCGGGACTGAGGACGCTCACGCGGTGGCCCCCGGCGTCGAGCCGTTGGAGGAGGGTTGCGATGTAGTCGTCACACAGCGGCGAGCAGACCACCAACTGGGCGTCCGACGGCAGCCGCCGGCGCAACCGCCGCACCCGCACCGACGGGAAGAACGGTTCGTCGGGCGGTGTCGGCGCGAGCGCCGGATGGGTGGCGAGCAGTTCGCGGGCGCGAGCGCGGTGGGTCGCCCCGACGCCCGGCCCGAGCCAACACTCTTCGGGCGCGAGCGCGGCGATTCCCATCGGGTTCTCCTCCCCTGTGAGCGCGGGATAGAGCGCCCCGGCCGCGCCGACGCTTCGCTCGACGGCGCTGTCGTGGTCCTCGCTCGGCGCGCGATAGGCCTCCTCGCGCGAATCGACGACCAGTACGACCGCGGCGGCGCGCTCCTCGCGGAAATCCACAGTGGAAAGGTCGCCGGTCTTGGCCTTCCGGTTCCAGTCGATGCGCGAGAGCGGGTCGCCCGGACGGTACTCGCGGGTGGTGTGGAAGGCGACGCCGCTACCACCGATGTCGGTGAGCACACGCCCGGGCTGGCCGATGGTCTGGTTGCGGAGCGCGATCCCCATGGAAGTGTCGAGCGCCGGCACGCAGGTGATCGACGTCTCGCCCGTCGCCCGGACTCGCGTTCGGCGCTCGGCCGTCCCGCTCGTGTCGCGGGCGACGACGAGCGCTGGTTCGAAGGCGTGTCTGCCGCGGGCGGCGGCCACCTCGTAGGACAGCGTCGCGGTCTCGCCGGGCCTGAGCGCGGTCGCCAGCCGCGGTGACCCCGAGGCGACGGCGAGTGCCGGCGGCACACCGTCGATGACCCGGAGGTCGGTGAGTGCGCGCTCGCCGGCGTTCTCGATCTTCACTGTTACCGCCACGTCCTTTCCGGGCGCTGGGTCGGCGTCGCTCACCGACCGCTCGACGTCGAGTTCGACCGGCGGCGGGCGTGCGGCGCGCGCGAACGCGGCGAAGGCGACACCGATACACCCGACGAGGACGAGTCCGGCGTTGCCCGCGAGGATGCCGACCGCACCCCCAACGAGTGCGAGCGCGCTCACCCCTCGCCACCGCCCCGTTCGACGCACCCGGTCGTCGTCCGCGCCGGGTTCGCCCGTTCGCGCGGCGCTCATCGCTCGCGCTCCCGGGTTGCAATGTCCGCGAGCGCGTCGGCCGCGTGGCGTGCCCGCCGCCGACCGTTCGGTTCGGCACTGAACGCCGTGCGGAGGCGTTCTTCGAGCGGGACGTCCGATGCGCGCGCCTCGGCGAAAAACGCCGCCGCGTAGGGGTCGTCGGTCCACGTGCCCGCGGCGAGCGCCTCGCGGGCGTCGCTCTCGCCGTCACCCTTCCGCACCAGCACGGCGACGGCGAGTTCGTCAAGCCGGTCGCGCACCGCGCGGCGCTCGCGTGCGCCCCGCATCCGATCGCCCGACGCGAGCGCGGCGAGTTGCTCGTCGAATCCCGCGCCCGGCGTCGGGGTCGCTCGCTTCGTCTCCGGGGTCGGTAGGTCGGGGTCGTCGCCGTCGGCTCGGAACCGTGCGTGGACGGCCACGCCACCGCCGGCCAGCGCGATCAGTCCGACGGCGGTGAGCAGCGCGGGTGTCGTCTCGACGCCGTCGGCCAGCGCCGGCGCGACGGCGACTGCCAGCCCCCAGCAGACGAGTGCGACCCCGCCCGCGACGGCGAGCCAGCGCGCGCGGCTCATGGCTCCTCCGCGTACTCGGTCTCGATGCGTCGCAGCGCGGCCGCGGCGCGCGCCTCGCGCTCATCGGTGCTGCCGTGCCCGCCGTAGCGCACGGTCCGAAAGAGGTCGGTGAGTTCGGCGACGTCCTCGCGGGCCATGCCGGCGTCGGCCGCCGCGCGGGCGAACTCGCCGGGCGTCTGCGTGGCGGGGTTCGCCACGTCGAGTCGGTCGGTCATCTCCTGCCACGCGCGGTACACCTCGTTGTCGACGCTTCTTCCATCTGTGATGCGGTCGGCCGCCCGTCCGGCCGCCTGGCTCACCTCCGTCATCCGTGTGGCTCCGTCCGGTTCCGACTCGCTCTCCGACGGTGTGTCCTCGTCATCCGATCGGAATACCGCCGCAAGCCCCACGAGGAGCACCGCACCGACCACGAGCGCGACCAGCGGGAGGTTGGTCGCAACGGGCTGGAGGGCGGTGTCGGCGGCCCCGCCCGCGCCGCCACCCGGTACCGCCGGCGTTGCCCGCCCAATCGTCCCGTTCGCACCTCTGGTATTGTTGCTGCCGGAGAACGAACGGATGACGTAATAGAACACGATGGAGAGAGCCCCGAGAGCCGCGACGACCACCGCGACGTTCCGGAGGTCACGGAATCCGATCTCGTCGCGCTGGAGATAGAGCGCGACGAGAAAGCCCACGACGAGCACGGCGATGAGCAGCTGGAAGAATATCTTCGGGGGACCGCCACCGAACGTGGGCGGGTCGGCCGGCTGGCCGAGGCTGAACGTGCTCCCCTCGCCGAAGAGACCACCGCTTCCGCCGCCGGAGCCGCCGCCCGTGCCCGTGGTCCGCGTCGGCGCGTCGATGGCGGCCGCCCCGACGGCGATGGCGAGCACGGTCACGATGGCGAGCGCGAGCACGCCGAGCGCGTCGCGGTTCACGGGCGGACTGCCGGGACGAGTGTGCATGAGTGTTGTCCCGCGATCGGTACGACGACGCCGACCGTGATCACGGCACGAACTGTGCGTTCGGTCTTTCGTCGGTGGAGAGCGGTGCAGCCGGTGGGAAAATCCCAGTCCGTGGGTTCGTCCCGGACGATGCGTATAGCCTGTGATGGCTCCTAGAAACCCCGTCGGTCCGCCGTGACGGCGGACGTGTGACAGGAACCTACAATGAACCGACGCATTCTCCAAGCGGTGTTGCTGTGTATCGTGGTCGTCCTCGCGGGCTGTACGAGCTTCGGCGGTCTCGGCGGACCGGGCGAGGACAGCGAGGCTGCGGCCTCGACGCCGGGTGATGGGACAAGCGGCGACGTGAGTGACGATTCGAGCGCTGCTGCGGACACGGGTGATGATGCGTCGAGTGGCGACGGCGCGGACGGGGCGAGTGACTCGTCCGGCGACGATGCGGCCGGCGGTGCGAACGGCGCATCGAGCAGCGCCGCGCTGGACGCCGAGGAGGAGTGGTTCAACCTCTCGAAACCCGGTCGCTACGTCTTCGACATCGAGTCGGCCGAGGAGGGCACCGGACGCATGGCCTTCGAGACGACGGAGATCGCCGACGGACGGGCGAAGGTGAGCGTCGAGTACGAACTCGGCGACGAATCGTTCGATTCGACCGTGACCGGCCCGGTCGGCGAGGTCGAGAGCCAGCTCGTGACCTCGCCCGCGTACGCGTACCTGCTCGCCATCCAGCTCGGCGGCATCGGTGCCGGCGCGGTCGGCGGCGAGGACCTCTCGGTCGGCGACGAGTTCTCCCAGCAATCCGCCGAGGGATCACTGCGCATCGCGGTCGTCGGCACCGACAACTACGCCGGTGTCGAATGTTACACCGTCGAGACGCGCGTCAACGGCACGCTCAGTCAGGAGGTCTGCACTCAGCAGGCGTTTACCAGTGCCCCGTACGTCGCCATCTACGACGAGAACGGCGATCTCTCAGAGCGGGTCGAACTCGTCGAGTACCGGCGCGGATAGCGCCCGATTTCGGCTTTCAACGGACGCCGCTGTTGGGACCGCTCAGGCGCGGTCCGACTCTTCGGCTTCGTCGAGCGCTTCGAGGTCGCGTTCCGCGTTGTACTCGTTTTGCGCCCCTGCTTCACCGGTGAGCTCGCCGTGCAGCGCCTCGCGGATCTCCTCGGGAGTGTCGTACTCGTCGTCCAACCGGTCGAAGACGCTGCCCATCGACTCGGTCTCGTTTGGCATGTCGATTGGCTGGTCTGCGTACTCGGTGGCGAGTTCCTCGCTTTGCACGGGATACTTCCGGTCGCGCACGTCCGTCTCGACCTCGTCGAGGATGCTCTCGACGTGTTCGGCGCGGTCGTGCTGACGCTCGCGTGCGCGGTCGGTGTCACGTTCGTCGCCGGGCATACGCCCCGTATGACACGCGGACGAAAAAGTATGTCACCGGCAGTTGCAACCCGGCTGGAACGTCTGCGGTCGGCGCGCTCGCGCTCGTGTACGAACGAAGTGAGCATCGAGCGCGAATCGGCGTACGAGGTCTGCACGAGTGCAAGCGAGTGCAGGTTCGTCAGAACTGCGTTCTGACGGTGGATGAGCGAGCGAGCACCGCGAGCGGGGCGAATCGGCTGGGGAGGGAGTGGCCCGTGAGTGCGGCGCGGAAAGCGTCAACGATTGTACCGCGAACGAGCCGTCAGCGAGTGAGTGGGCCGACGACCGACCGAAGCGAGGCGCTTTGCGCCTCGGATGTCGAGCGGCGAAGCCGCGAGACGAGGGAGAGATGAGGCTTTTGATCCAGATTTTGCGAGCGAAGGAGCGACCGCAGGGAGCGATTGAGTGTAGCAAAAGGTGGGAACGTCCGCCCTCCCCGAATTGAACGGGGGACAAGCCGATCTACAGTCGGCTGCTCTACCAGGCTGAGCTAAGGGCGGGCATTCACGAGTAATCCGACTGTCGGACTTAACGGTTGCCATTCGTCCGCCGTCCGACGGCCGGGAAGATTGAAGTGGGGCGGTGGCGTTTGCTCGCGTGAGGATGAGCAAGATCACGTTCCGCGCCGACGACGAGCTCATCGACGAGCTCGAAACCCTGGAGACCTCCAAGAGCGAGGCGATGCGCGAGGCGCTCCGGGCGTATCTCGCGCGGGACGAGGAACCGGCGTCCGACAGCCTCGACGCCATCGTCGCCGAGCGCGTGGACGCGCTCATCGACGAGCGACTGGGCGCGTTTACGCCCGCTCAACCGCAGGACGTGAACGTAAACATCACGCTCGACGGCGATTCCGTCGAGACGAGCGAGGGGCACTCGGCGGGACGTAAGACGGAGCGCGCGCCGGCGCAAACGGGGTCGGACGCGCGTAAAACGTGCGCGCAGTGTGGTGAGGAAATCGGCGAAGAGCACGTTTACTGCCCGAATTGCGGGGAGAAGGCGGCTCACCGGGTGTTCTGTGACTGCGGCGACGAGCTGCGCTCGGACTGGGGGTTCTGTCCGAGCTGTGGCCGACGGACCCCTGCAGCCGACGTCCTCGATGGAGCGTAAACGGTGTAGAAGGCGTCGTGTCCGTCGTTTTCGTCGTTATTCGGGACGCGTCTTACGGAAGCCGGTAGTTTTATTACACCTGCCGTAATTGCATACTTTGCGTAAGACGACCGTCTTACAGATGGCGTGCCCGGGGACGACGTCGCTCCCGGCGTGCGGTTTCGGTGTGTAAGACGCGTCGCAAAAAGGAGAAACAATGGAGCGTGTGACACTGCGAATTCCGAAACAGCAGATCGAGGAGGTCGAACGAATGGTCGAACTCGGCGAGTACCCGAATCGCAGCGAGGCGATTCGGGCGGCCGTCAGGGAGATGGTCGCCGAGGAGGGTCGCGGAGAGCGCCCCACCAAACGACCGTTTGCGAGGGCCTGAGATGCAGGACATCGTCGAGTCGGCGCTCGAAAACGCCGAACTCGAAAAACAGCGCCGCGACGAGACGGAGTTGGAGGAGTTCGGCGACCCGCGCATCGTCGTCGTCGGCTGTGGCGGTGCGGGCAACAACACCGTCAACAGGTTGTACAACATCGGCGTCGACGGTGCCGAGACCATCGCCATCAACACCGACAAACAGCACCTCCAGATGGTCGAGGCCGACACGCGGGTGCTCGTCGGCAAGAGTCTGACACAGGGACTCGGCGCGGGTGGCGACCCGGAGATGGGCGAGCGCGCGACCGAGATGGCCCAAGGTACCATCAAGGAGGTGCTCTCGGGGGCAGACCTCGTGTTCGTCACTGCAGGAATGGGTGGCGGGACGGGGACCGGAGCCGCCCCGGTCGTGGCGAAGATCGCCAGCGACGAGGGAGCCATCGTCGTCGGGATGGTCTCCACACCGTTCAATGTCGAGCGGGCCAGAACTGTCAAGGCCGAGGAGGGGCTCGAAAAACTCCGCAGCGAGGCCGACTCCATCATCGTGCTCGACAACAACCGCCTGCTCGATTACGTTCCCAACCTCCCCGTCGGCAAGGCCTTCTCGGTGATGGACCAGCTTATCGCCGAGACGGTCAAGGGAATCTCCGAGACCATCACCCAGCCGTCGCTCATCAACCTCGACTACGCCGACATGACCTCCATCATGAACCAAGGCGGCGTGGCTGTGATGCTCGTCGGCGAGACACAGGACAAGAACAAGACCGAAGAGGTGGTCAAGGACGCGATGACTCACCCCCTGCTCGACGTCGATTACCGGGGTGCCTCCGGTGGACTGGTCCACATCACCGGCGGACCCGACCTCACCCTGAAGGAGGCAGAAGAGATCGCCGAGCGCGTCACCGATCGGTTGGACCCGAGCGCGAACGTCATCTGGGGCTCGCGCATCCGTGAGGAGTACAAGGGCAAGGTCCGCGTGATGGCCATCATGACGGGCGTCCAGAGCGCCCAGGTGCTCGGTCCCGACGCCCAGCAGCAGGCCGACCGCTCGCGCGCGGCGCTCGAAGAGGACTTCGAGACGAACACGGCCCAGAGCGACGGCGGCCATGAGCGCGAACAGCAGAACGGTCTCGACGTCATCCGATAGCTCCCCGCCTTCGGCCCTCCAGCCCCGTCGGGACCGGCTCGCAGAACAAACAGCGAGTAAACAACTATATTTTCCGTCCAATCATTTCGGTTCTCAGTGTAGCGATTCGGCCGAAACGTTTCCGATGAAATAGTGTGACAGTTCCGCGTGCGTTCGCGTGTAGTACGCGCTCTCAGGCCGCGTGGACTGCCTCGGTGAGCTGGCACGTCCGACAGAGTTCGCGTGTCGTGGCGTTGCCACAGCGCTCGCACTCGCCGAGATCGGCACCTTCCGCGCCGTAGGCGCTGGCGGCCAGTTTCGCCAGTTCCTCGTAGCCGGCCATGATGGAGTGGCGCGTACCGGGATGGCGCTCTTCCATGTCGAGGAGGAGCTCCTGGATCTCGCCGCGGTAGGCCTCGGTGGAGTGGGGGCACTCGGCCATGTGAACGGGCAGATCGGCGAGGTGAGCGTAGAGGGCGACCTCCTTTTCGGGTACGTCCCGCAGGGGTTTCGCGCGCGGGACGAACTCCGTACTCTCCGCGCGCTCGTCGAACGGCCCGAGGCTCGCGTCGAAGTGTTTGGCCATCTGGGCGACGTCGCCCTCGAAGAAGTTCATCAGCGCGGTCTGGGCCTCGTCGTCGAGGTTGTGACCCGTCAGGAGTTTGTCCGCGCCGAACTCGTGGGCATAATCGGCGAGCAGATCTCGCCGGAAGACGCCACAGTACGCACACGCGGCCATTCCCTCGGGGTCCTTTTCGACGACGTCGTCCATCTCCAGGTCGAACTCGTCGGTGTAGCTCACCACCTCGTGGTGGATGTCCAACCCGTCGGCAAGTTCGGTCGCGGCGTCGAGGCTCTCGTCGCGGTAGCCCTCGATACCCTCGTGGATCGTGAGCGCGACCAGTTCGATGCGCGGGTCCGCGGCGAACGTCTCGTCGAGAATCGAGGTCAGTACGACGCTGTCCTTCCCGCCCGAGAGACCGACCAGCCACGTCTCGGGGTTTTCGGGGGTTGCATCCTCACCGACGAGACCATCCTGACGGATGCGCCGGCGGACGCGCTTTTCGACCGACTCCCGGAGGTGGTGGTCGCAGAGATGCGCCCCGGAGTACGCGGCGTGAACCACCGCGTCGCGGTCGCACTTGGTGCAGTTCATGCCGCGAATTACGCCTCTCCACTCTTTTACTCGTCGGGTGTCCGCTCCGGCTTCGCCGTCCGTTCGCACGTCCAGTGGGATGCGAAGCGTTCCACTCGGTTCGCACGAGTGCGAGCGCGCCACCGCCGTTCCTCAGCGGTGGCCATCGAGCAGCCGCTCGACGTATTTGGCTATCACGTCGACCTCGATGTTCACCCCGTCGCCCGGTTCCATCCGGCCCATCGTCGTCAGGTCGTAGGTCGCCGGAATCACGGCCACCGAAAACGAGTCGGGGTCGAGGTCCGCCACGGTGAGGCTGATGCCGTCGACGGTTATCGACCCCTTCTCGACGACGTAGCGCCCGACCTCCTCGGGCAGCGAAAATCTGAAAACCCAGTCCTCGCAGACCTGTTCGACTTCGAGGACTTCGGCGGTCGCATCGACGTGGCCCTGCACGAAGTGGCCGTCGAGACGGCCGTCGGCAGCGAGTGCGCGTTCGAGGTTGAGCGCATCGCCCGGCTCGACCGTCGAGAGGGTCGTCCGATCGAGGGTTTCGGTCGAGCAGAACAGCTCGACGCTCTCATCTACCTCCTCGACGGTGAGACAGGTGCCGTCGACGGCGATGGAGTCGCCGTAGGCGAGACCCGCGAGGTCGGTCTCCAGATGGATGCGCCGTCCGCCCTCCTCGTCGCGCACGTCCCGAACCTCGCCCGTGGTCTCGACGATGCCGGTGAACATACTCCTCGTACAATGCGTCGCGGGATGAGTGTGGCGTTCGGGAGCCACGTCGCTTATAATGGCCGGGTCCCAGTTGTGGTCAATGTCCACCGATTCGCACGTCACACGACTGTTCGGCGGGCCGGGCAGCGGGAAGACGACGGCGCTGCTCGACCGTGTCGAGGAGATCCTCGACCAGCCGGACGTCACCGTCGACGACGTCCTCGTGGTGTCGTACACCCGAGCCGCGGCCACCGAGATCCGCGAGCGCCTCGCCGAGCGCCTCGACGTGAGTCCGCGCTCGCTCAAGGGCAACGTCTCGACGATGCACGCGAAGGCCTACGAACTCCTGAACCTCTCGCGTGGCGACGTCGTCGGCGAGAGCGACAAAGAGGAGTTCTGCGAGAGCTACGGTCTCGAATTCGAAGACGAGTACGAAGGCTCGCGCCGGCGGAGCGCCCGCTCGACCACCATCGGTAACAAGGTCATCGCCACGAGCCAGTGGCTCCAGCGCACCACCAGGGAGGTCGCCGACTGGTACGACGTCCCCTTCCAGTGGGACGACGAAGAGGTGCGCTTGCCTCCGGAAATCGACGACAACGCCCAGCAGGGTAACAAGTACACGCCGACGTGGCCCTCAAGCGACGACCGCATCGACGTCCCCGAGGCGATCCGGGCGTGGCGGACGCACAAGGGCGAGGCGGGCAAGGTCGGCTTCGCCGACATGCTCGAACGGGTCGCACAGCGCTCGTTGATTCCAAGCGTCGACTATCTGGTGATCGACGAGTTTCAGGACATCACCACCCTCCAGTACACGGTCTACGAGGAGTGGAAACCACACGTCGAGCGCGTGCTCATCGCTGGCGACGACGACCAGGTGGTCTACGCCTGGCAGGGCGCGGACCCGCAACTCCTGCTCGACGAGGGGGGCGAGGACGTCATCCTCGACACCTCCTACCGGCTGCCATCGCGCGTGCTCACCGTCGTCAATCGGGAGATCCGTCACATCGAGCAGCGCCAGGAGAAGAACCTCAGACCCCGCATCGAGGGCGGCAGCGTCGAGGCGATCGACAGCCCCTCGATACTCGACCTCGTGCGCAACGTCCGTTCGACAATCGAAAACACCGACGAGACGGTGATGGTGCTCTTCCGGGCGCGCTACCAGCTCTTCCAGTTCATGGACGAGTTCATCGGTGAGGGGATCCCCTTCCGCGCGCTCACCGACCAGCGGATGTGGACCGACCGGCTCGCGGACTACGTCCGCGCCGTCGAGAAGATCGCCGCCGACGAACCCATCACGGGACTCGAAGCCCGCCGGCTGGCCGACATGCTCGCCGACACGGCGTTCGGCACCAACCACCGCGACGGTCTCTACGACGCCCTCGACGAGCGCCAGGAGGAGACGGGCGTCGAGGATCTCGCCGACCTCGCCATCGACCCCGGACTCGTCGAGGAGCACGCACCGTTCATGCCCGGCCCGGCGGCGGCCGAGGACATGCTCCGGAAGACCTCGCAGTTCCAGAAGAAATCGGTCAAGGCCTACTTCGCGGGCGACTATCAGGACGTCGACCGCGACCGCGTGCGTGTGGGAACCATCCACTCGGCGAAGGGCCGCGAGGCCGACCACGTCTTCGTCGCGACGGACCTCACCGAGAAGGTCGTCGAGCAGATGGCCGCCTCCGTGCCGGACGGGACGGACGTGCCGGGCGGGGAGTTCTCGAAGAACACCGACCCCGTACCCCTTCTGACCGACAACGAGCGTCGCGTGTTCTACGTCGGGATGAGCCGCGCGCGCGAGCGACTCGTCCTCCTCGAAAACCTCGTCAGCGGTGCGCCCACACTTCCCGTCGACGTGTTGCTCGACAACGAACCCTCCGGCGTGTCGGTCGAGGACGTCCTCGACGAGGCCGAAGCGCCCGCCGCCGACTAGTTCTCGGGTTCGTCGTCCTTCACCACCGCACCAACCGCCTTCTCGGCGGCCGCCGTCGGCACGTCGTCGGGCGTGGTGACGTACTGTTTCAGCGCGACCATCAACACGGCGACGAGACAGAGCGCCACGCCGACGACCGTGCGCCCCGATACGAGTAGGTTCACACCGAGTAACGCGACCGGGAGCGCGAAGGCGAGCGTCACCACGAGGCCGAGCGTGTTGAGGATGCCCACGACCCCTTTCGGGAGGGGCGTCACTTACCGGCTTCGTCCCGCGAGAGAACTAGTCCCGCGGCGACCAGCCACAGACCGAACACGTGCTCGCCTCGGTCGCGTGAAGGCCGCCACAGTCCGGACACTGCTTTTTGTTGTAGCTCTCGTCCCACCCCGGTGAGTCGGTCTCGTGGCCGCGCCCGGCCAGAAAATCGTCGATGTCGGTCTCGTTCGGTGCGGTCGCCATACGTGATACGCTATGGCACACCAGCCATATAGCTCTGGTGGCTGCGACCATCCTCCACAGCGATCGAAACCGACGTGTGGCCTCAGAGGACGTACAGCGCGCCGTATTTCTCGTTCACGTAGTCGAGGAAGTGGTCGGCGGTGAACGGTTCGCCGGTGGCCTCCTCGACGAGGTCCGGCGTCGTGTAGCGCTTGCCGTGCTGGTGGACATTGGTGGTGAGCCAGTCGTGCAGCGGGCCGAATTTCCCCTGTTCGATCTGCCCGTCGAGGTCGTCGATGTCTTCGTCGGCGCTCGCGTACAACTGCGCCGCGAGCACGCTGCCGAGCGAATAGGTGGGGAAGTACCCGAAGGTGCCGTGTGACCAGTGGATGTCCTGCAAACATCCTTGAGCGTCGGTGTCGGGCCGGACCCCGAGATACTCCTTCATCTTGTCGTTCCAGACTTGGGGGACCTCGCTCACGTCGAGGTCGCCCTCGATGAGTTCGCGCTCGATCTCGAATCGGAGCACGATGTGCATATGGTAGGTCAGTTCGTCCGCCTCGACCCGAATGAGGTTGTCATCATAGACGCGGTTGGCAGCCTCGTAGGCCTCTCGTGCGGTGACATCGTCGAGTTCCGGGAAGCGTTCGTGGACTCGGGGCAAAAAGAGCGACCAGAACGGCTCCGAGCGGCCCACGTGATTTTCCCAGAGTCTGGATTGTGACTCGTGGACCGAGAGATTTCTGTTCTCGCCGAGCGGCGTTCCGTACTCGTCGTCGGGCAGGCCCTGCGTGTAGGTCGCGTGGCCGAACTCGTGGATGGTGCTCGTGAGCGCGCCGAGCATGTCTGCCTCGTCGTAGCGCGTCGTCACGCGCGCGTCGAAGGTGGTGCCCGTCGAGAACGGATGCGGCGCGGTGTCGAGTCGGCCCCGGTCCCAGTCGTAGCCCAACGTATCGAGCGCGTCGCGGGTGAGTTCTTCCTGCGTGTCGGCGTCGAATTCCCCTTCGAAGGGTCGGGCGAGTTCCACGTCACTCGCGCCCACTCGGTCGATGAGGGGGACGAGTTCCTCGCGCAGGCGCTCCAGGATCTCCTCGGCGGTGTCGAGACCGAGATACGGTTCGTAATCCTCGAAGAGCACCTCGTAGGCCGGCCGGTCGGGGTCGATGTGCTCGGCGTAGTCGCGCTTGAGACCGATGAGTTTCTCCAGAACGGGCGCGAATTTCGAGAAATCGTCCCCGGCTCTGGCCTCCTTCCAAATCGGTAGCGCTTCGCTCGTCGTCTTCGAAATCTCCTCGACGAGGTCGGTTGGAACGCGCGTCGCACGCTCGTATTGGCGGCGGATCTCGCGGACGGCGGCAGCCTCCTCTCCTGTGAGGTCCGCGCTCTCGGCCGCATCGAGTGCCTCACCCATCGCTTCCTCCGTGAGGAGTTCGTGACTCGTCGCCGAGAGCGCCGAGAGCTGTGCCGAGCGCGCGGGCGTGCCGCCCGCGGGCATCATCACCTCCTGGTCCCAGTTGAGCACGCCTGCTGCGTTCTCGATGTTCGAGATGCGCTCGTAGCGCTCGACGAGATCCCCGTAGGCGGTGGTCTGCGTGGCGTCGGTTGCCATACTCGAATCCCGGGGCGGCGGCCTATCAATTCTTGCCTCCCAATGCCACGCTCCGGTAGATGGCATAACAACGCTCCAGTCCGTCGAGCGAGACGCTTTCGCCTTTGGTGTGCGCCTCGCCCGGCTCGGCGGGGCCACAGACCACGCACGTCACCCCCGCCTCGGCGAGCCAGCCCGCATCGGTCGCGTGCGGTTTCGTCACCGCCTCGGGGTCACCGTATTGAGCCTCGTCAGCGGCCGCGAGCACCTGCTGGGCGAACGACTCGTCGTCGCAGGCCATCGGCGGAAGGTCCTGATCGATCTCCCATTCGACGCCCTCACACTCGACCCGCGAGAGCGGCGCGCGCTCTCCTGGGACTGTTCGCTCGTCGACGGTCACCGAGCAGGATTCGGGGATCACGTTCCACGCCGACCCGCCCTCGATCTCAGTGACGACGACACTTCCCTTCACGCTCTCGCCGAGAACGTCGGCGCTCGGCCCGTCCATCTCCCGAACTCCGTCGACCGCCTCACCCGCCCGGTAGATGGCGTTCTCGCCGGCCTCGGGTTCGCTCGCGTGTGCGGCGGTCCCGCGGGCGGTGATAGTGCTCGCCCGCCGGCCCTTGTGGGCGATTGCGACGTCCGTCACGCCGGCCGCCGAGTATCCCGTCGAGCCTTCGCCGACGATGGCGTAGTCGGGTGCGAATCCCTCGTCGATGGCGTGGCGTGCGCCCTCGCCACCGATCTCCTCGCCGACGAAACTGGCGAAGACGAGTTCGCTCTCAGGACTCACGTCACGAAAGGCACACATCGCGGCCGCGACAGCGCCTTTCATGTCCGCCGCACCGCGCCCGTAGAGGCGGCCGTCGCGCTCCGTGAGGACGTATTCGCCGCCGTCGAGCTGCGAATCGTCCGGCGGCACCACGTCGTGATGGCCGACGAGCGCGAGCGACGTTCCACCGCTCCCGCGCCGGGCGATGACGTTGCCGATCTCGTCACGAGTCACGTCGGCGTCGGTCTCGCGGCGGAGCCAGTGTTCGATGAAGTCGCCGACTTCGGTCTCGTCGTCGTGACTCGGGATCGCAACGAGGTCGCGGGTGAGGGCAGAGAGGCCGGACATGACTGGCGGTCGGGCAGCGGCGCATAAGCGCTTTCGCCCGCGCTTGAACATCCTTATGCCGCTCGCCGGCGTTGTTCGCTCATGACTATCGTCCCGGACACGAGCGCCGTCATCGACGGACGCGTGTCCGAACGAGCGGCGAGCGGTGCGCTCTCCGGCGAGACGGTCGCGGTTCCCGAGGCAGTCGTCGCCGAACTCGAAGCCCAGGCCAACGCCAGGACCGAAACCGGCTGGGAGGGTCTCGACGAACTCCAGCGACTCACCGACCTCGCCGACGACGGCGAGATCGAGATCGAATACATCGGGCGGCGACCCGACGCGAGCGAGCGCCACAGCGCCGCCGAGGGCAGCGTCGACGCGCTCATCCGCGACCTCGCGGCCGAGCACGGCGCAACCCTCCTCACGAGCGACGAGGTTCAGAGCGAGGTCGCCCGCGCCACCGGGCTTTCCGTCGAGTACGTCGAACCCGAGGTCCGTGAGGTCGAGGCGCTTTCCATCGAGGAGTTCTTCGACGACGAGACGATGAGCGTCCACCTCAAAACCGATGTTCCGCCGATGGCGAAGCGCGGGACGGTCGGCGAGATGCGCTTCGAGGAGATCGGCGACGAGGCGCTCACCGAGGGCGAACTCCGCGAGTGGATGGGGGAAATCGAGAGCGCCACGCGCGCGTCGAGCGACGGGTTCGTCGAACTCGATAGTAACGGGATGACGATCGTCCAGTTCGGCGAGTACCGCATCGCGCTCGCCGAGCCACCCTTTGCCGACGGGCTGGAGATCACGGCGGTTCGCCCGATCGCCGAGACCGAACTGGCGGACTACGACTACGCCGAGGACCTCCGCGAGCGCCTGCTCGACCACCAGCGCGGCGTGCTCGTCGCCGGCGCACCCGGAGCGGGGAAATCGACGCTTGCGGGTGCGGTCGCCGAGTTCCTCGCCGATTCGGGCTTCTCGGTGAAGACGATGGAGAAGCCGCGCGACCTGCAGGTGGGTCCCGACGTGACCCAGTACACCGAGCTCGACGGGCGCATGGAGAACACGGCCGATTCGCTGTTGATGGTACGACCGGACTACACTATCTACGACGAGGTCCGCAAGACCGAGGACTTCTCCGTGTTCGCGGACATGCGCCTCGCGGGCGTCGGGATGGTCGGGGTCGTCCACGCGACGCGGGCCATCGACGCGCTCGGGCGACTGGTCGGTCGCGTCGAGTTGGGTATGATACCCCAAGTGGTCGACACCGTAGTGTTCGTCGAGGCCGGCGAGATCGCCACCGTCTACGACGTCAAGACGGAGGTCAAGGTTCCCGAGGGGCTGATGGAGGAGGACCTCGCGCGACCCGTCATCCAGGTCCGGGACTTCGAGACCGGGCGGCCGGAGTACGAGATATACAGCTTCAACCGGCAGGTCGTCACCGTGCCGGTGGGCGACGCCGAGAGCGAGGACAGTGGCGTCGACAGGATCGCAAAGCAGGAGATCGAGCGGGAGATCCGCTCGGTCGCGCACGGGAGCTGTGAGGTCGATCTCAAGAGTGCGAATACGGCTGTGGTCTACGTCGAGGAGGCCGATATCTCGACGGTGATCGGCAAGGGTGGCGGGCGCATCACCGACATCGAGAACAGGCTGGGCATCGACATCGACGTGCGGACGTTCGACGAGCGGCCCGATGGGCGGTCCGGCGGCGGTGCTGGCGGGTCGAGTGGCGGTGCGGGCGGCGGTGGCGGCAGCGGTGCGGGCGATATCGTGACGCCCGAAATTACTGCTCGACACGTCGTCATCCCGATGGAGGGTCACGCGGGCGAGACGGTCGAGGTGCAGGCCAACGGCGAGTATCTGTTCACGGCGACGGTCTCGCGCGGCGGCGAGGTGCAGGTTTCCCGTGGGAGCGCCATCGCCGAGGAGCTGGAGCAGGCCATCGACCGCGGGCGGCAGGTCACGGTCGCGCCGTCGTAGGCAACCACAGCCGGTCGATTTTCTGTGATTCGTACCCGTGGCTGCGGCGTGGTTGCGGTGCGGGTGCGGTTCCTAGTGGATGAAGGGCGAGGCTACGAGCGAAGCGAGTAGCCGAGGGCTTCGGCGGTGCGGTGTTGTGCGGTTGTGGAGCTGTCGGCTGGAGCGCGTCCGGCGTCAGCCGGACGCGCTCCGACGGGAAAGGTAGGGCTGCGGTGCGGAAATGGTGGATTGCGGACTCTGCGCGGGCCGGGCGCGTGGCCCGGCCCGCGCAATGCGTTGCGGTTGCGGCCTGGTGGTGCCGAAAAATCGAAGATTTTTCGCATGCCAAAAACGCCGCGCTGCGGCGTTTTTGAGCAACACGAAAAGGGCGAGCGAGCGCGCCAAGCGCGAGCGAGGGCTTTCAGGTGCGCCAGTACGACGGAGTGAGGAGGACGAGCACGGGTAGGATTTCGAGCCGGCCGATCCACATCAGGAAGGTCATGAGCAGTTTCGAGGTGGCCGGGAAGTCGAGGTAGTTGTTCATCGGGCCGACGGCTCCGAAGCCCGGACCGACGTTCCCGAGGGTTGCGGCGACGGCGCTCATCGCCTCAAAGGCGGGGACCTGCTGGCCGACGCGCCAGGCGTCGGCGACCACCAGCAAGGTGGCGACGAAGAAGAAGACGAGATACAGCAGCGTGAACGCGTAGATGCCGCGGATGGCGCGCTCGTCGACGACGCGACCGCCGAGGCGCACCGGCGAGACGGCCTCGGGGTGGACAGTCGTGAAGAGCTCTCGACGGAGGGATTTGACGATGACGACCCAGCGGACGATCTTGATCGCGCCGCCGGTCGAGCCGGCCGAGCCACCGATGAACATCCCGAACAGGAGGAGGTACTGGGCGGGGTCGCTCCACGTGTTGAAGTCCATGTTGGCGTAGCCCGTCGTCGTGATGACCGAGACGACGTTGAACGCGGCGTGACGGACCGAGTCCTCGACTTCGCCCATTATCGGCGGCACCGCATCCGTGACGGTCTCGATGCCCGTGCCGGCGAAGAGCAGTCCGGCGACGAGCGCCGTGAGCACGCCGATGACGCCGACGTACGAGCGGAACTCGATGTCGTCGGTCAACTCGCGTGGATCGCCACTGAGAACGTGCCAGAAGAGCGCGAAGTTCGTCCCGGCGGCGACCATGAAGGGGATGATGACCCACTGGACGGCTGCCGAGAACGCCTCTATCGAGCGGGCTTCGGGCGAGAAGCCACCCGTGGGCATCGTCGTGAGCGGATGGGCGACGGCGTTGTACAGTTCCATGTTCGGGGCGAGACCGGCGAGATGCAGCCCGTAGAGGAGCACCATCTCGAGGAGGGTAAATCCCAAGTACGCGAGCCAGAGCACGCGCGCGGTCTTCGCGATGCGCGGCGTGAGCTTCTCGATGCCCGGACCGGGCGCTTCGGCGTCCATCAGTTGTGCGCCACCGACCGAGAGTTCCGGCAGGATGGCCACGGCGAGGACGACGATGCCCATCCCGCCGAGCCACTGGGTGAGCTGTCGCCAGAGCAAGAGTGCGTGCGAGTGCTGGTCGAAGGAGATCTCGCCCATCACCGTCGCGCCAGTGGTCGTAAAGCCGCTCATCGCCTCGAAGATCGCATTGGCGGGATGGGCGAGCGTCGATGCGGTGCCAAAGCCCGCCAGCAGGTACGGAATCGCCCCCACGAGGGTGACGACGACCCACGTGAGCGCGACCATCAGAAAGCCCTCGCGCGCGCCGAGGTCGGGATTCGGCTCCGCGCGTTCGAGCGCCAGTCCGACGACCACGGTGACGACGAACGCGATGGCGAACGTCAGCACGTCCCGCCCGTAGAACAGCGCCACCGCGAGCGGGACGAGCAGCGTCGCCGAGAGGTACTTGACGACCGTGCCGACGAGACCGACACTCGCCCGCCAATCGACACGCAGCCGGCCCATCGACCAGTTCAAAGCCACGTTCGGCTTGGCGACTGTCTCCCAAATTAGTCCATCGTTCTACGACCGCCAGAACGCGCCCGTAAAGAGCACGAGCACGGGCACGATCTCGATGCGCCCGACCCACATCAGGAGCGTCATTGCGAGTTTCGTCGAGACGGGAAACCCCTCGTAGCTCCCGTAGGGACCCGCGAAGCCGAAGGCCGGGCCGATGTTGAGAACGGTCGAGGCCGCCGCGCTCATCGCCTCGAACTCGGTGAGATCGAGACCGACCCGTGCGGCGTCGACGACGACGAACACCGTCAACAGCGAGACGATGACGATGCTCACGAGCGTGTAGGTGTAGATGTCGCGGATGGTGGTCTCGTCGATCGGCGACCCCGAGAGGCGCACCGGGCGGATCGCCTCCGGGTGGATGGCCGTAAAGAGGTCGCGCCGAAAGGTCTTCACGACGACCAGCCAGCGGACGGTTTTGATCGAGCAGGTGGTCGAACCGGCCATCCCGCCGATGAACATCCCGACGAAGAGGACGTGTCGCGAGAGCACCGACCACGCGTCGAAATCGACCGTCGCGTAGCCCGTGGTCGTGAATATCGAGACGACCTGAAAGAGCGCGTGTCGGAGCGTCGTTTCCACGGTTCCGAACCGGCCGTCGAGTGCGAGCGACGTGGCGACGAGCGCCGTCGCGGTGAGGACGATCCCGAGATAGAAACGAAACTCCTCGCTTTCGCGCAGGCGGCTCGGGTCGCCCTGCGTGAGGTGATAGAGCAACACGAAGTTGGTCGCGCCGACGAACATGAACGGGATCGTCGCCCACTGGACCGCCGGCGAGAACGCGCCGATGCTCGCCGCTTTAGGCGAGAAGCCCGCCGTCGAGACGGCGGTGAGTGCGTGGGCGACCGCGTCGTAAAGCGTCATCGCGGGTGCCATCCCGGAAAGATGCAGTGCGAACAACACGACAACCATCAACCCCGTGAGTCCGGCGTAGATGCCGCCGAGCAGCCGTGCGGTCTTGGTGATCTTCGGCGCGAGCTTGGTGACGTCGGTGGTCTGGGTTTCGGTTTCCATCAGCTGTGCGCCGCTAACCGAGAGTTCCGAAAGCAGGCCGACTGCAAGCACCAACACCCCGAGACCGCCGAGCCACTGGAGGACGCTGCGCCAGAGCAGTATCGACCGCGAGTGAACGCTGAAATCGCCGATGACGGTCGCACCGGTCGTCGTAATGCCGCTCATCGCCTCGAAGAGGGCGTTGACCGGGTGGGCGAGCGTGCCCGCGCCGGCGAGGACGAAGGGGATGGTGCCGACGAGCGCGACGGCGAGCCACGCGAGCGCCACCAGCAAGAACGCCTCGCGCGGGCCGGGCGTCGAGCGCTCGAAGCGCTTCAGTCCGGTGCCGACCGCGAGCGCGAACACCGTCGGGACGGCGAACGGGAGCAGTGCTTCGCCGTAGACGAGCGCAACGGCGACGAGCGCGGCCAGCGGGGCCGCGAGTGCTTGGAGGACGATCCCGAGGAAACTCGCGCTCGTCCGGACGTCGACCCGAATCGCCATCAGACGCGGCGTGCCACCGCGTCGATGGCGTCGGTTTGTGCGAAGACGACGACGTGGTCACCCACCTCGACCACCGTATCGCCCCGCGGGGTGATGAACTCACCATCGCGGGTTATCGCGCCGACGGTGACCTGTGCCGGGAGGTCGGCGGCGGACTCGCTGATGGGGCGGTCGGCGAGTGAGCTGTCGGGGCCGATCTCGATTTCGAGGACTTCGGCGCGGTCGTGATCGATGATGGCGATGTTCTCCATGTGGCCGTCGAGGGTGAAGCGGATGATCTCCTCGGCGGTCGCATCGCGCGGGTTGATGGCCGCGCCGACGCCGACCGCCTCGAAGAGATCGGTGTATTCGGCGCTCTCGACGACCGCCACCGTCCGACTGACGCCGACACGCGTGGCGAGCAGCGATGCCAGCAGGTTCTTCTCGTCGGAGCCGAGCGCGGCGATGGCCACGTCGGCGTCGCCGACGTGTTCGCGCGCGAGGAACTCCCGGTCGGTGGCGTCGCTCGACATAACAGTAGTATGAGGGAGGGCCTCGGCGAGTTCGCGCGCGCGCCCCTCGTCGCGCTCGATGAGTCGCGGGTACAGCCCTCGCTCTTCGAGCAGTTGGGCCGTCTGGACGGCGATCTCGCTCCCGCCGATGATGACGACGTCCTGTCCGTCGCTGTCGCGGTCGGGCGCGAGGTCGGCGGCGAACGCGCGCGTGCTCTCGGGGCTGCCGATGACGATGATCTCGTCGCCGGCTTCGAGTTCCGTCTCGCCTTCCGGGATGAGAACGCCCTCCTCGCGGAGCACGGCCGCGAGGGTGAGTTCGGTGAAGTGGTCAGCCTCGGCGACCGTCTGGCCCGCGACGGGACTGTTCTCGGGGATGCAGAACTCCGCCAACAGGACGCTCCCTTCGGCGAAGACATCGACGTTCTGGGCGGCCGGCAGCCCGATGACGCGGGCGATGGTCTCGGCGGCCAGCAGGTTCGTCGAGACCATGAAATCGACGCCGAACGCGCCGCCGGCTTCCTCCCACGTCGCCAGGTAGTTCGTCGATCTGACGCGGGCGATGGTGAAGGGGTCGCTCGCCGTCTTGGCCGTCGCGCAGGTGACGATGTTCGTCTCGTCGTCGTCGGTGCTCGCGATGACCATGTCCGCCTGCTCAACGCCGGCCTCCCGCAGCGTCGAAAGCGACGTGCCGTTGCCCTCGATGGCGAGCACGTCGAGCGAGTAGGTGAGCGATTCGACGCGGTTGTCGTCGGTGTCGATCACGACGACCTCGTGATCGTCGTCGAGGCTCTCGGCGATCGAGGAGCCGACCTGTCCGGCCCCGACGATGATCACGCGCACGGGTATCGCCCTCTGACCATACCGACGGTTCTCGCCGGCGAGTAAGTGGATTTCCCTTTCAGCGTCGCCCGCCCGCTCACTCCGTGACCGTGACCGTGCCGACCATCCCCGAACTGACGTGGGGGATGCAGACGTAGGTATACTCGCCGGCGGTCTCGAAGGTGTGTTCGTAGGTCTTGCCCTCCTCAACCACGGCGTAGGGGTCGCCGCTCTCGTGGGAGGCAAACGGCTTCGCGCCGTCGGGGAGGCTCACTTTCTCGCTGTCCTTCGGCACGGCACTGACGTTGTGACCGGCGCTCTCGAACTCCCACGACACCGTGTCACCGACCGACACCTCCACGTGCTCCGGCTCGAAGACGAGTTTCCCGTCCGGGCCAGCCGCGACCGTGGTCATCTCTCCGCTACTCGCACTACTGGCACTCGTTCCGTTCCCACCGGTCGTTGCGTTGCCATCGCTCGTCGATCCGGCGCTTCCGTCGGTGCCCGCACCGGCGCTCTCGCCGCTCGTCGTTTCGCCAGCGCCACCGCTCGTCGTCCCGTTCCCGCCGCCGCTACCGTCGCCGCCGTCGCCGCTGGAGGAACCGCTGCTACAGCCGGCCGCGAGTGCGGCGCTGGCCGTGGCGATGCCGGCGAGGAACCGTCGCCGATTCGTTCGTTGCATTCGCCGAGAGCTTTCGGGAGGACGGACAAAAGGCGTTGGATATCGTCGTGTTCGGCGGCCTGCGCTACCGATGGACACGATCGTGCAGCGAGGCATCTTTTCCGTCGAACGAGGCTACTCGCCGCGGATGCCGGCCCGCCGACCGCGCTCGATGGGCGCGCCGACGGTATTACCCCACTCGACCCACGAGCCGTAGTAGTTGCGCACGCTCCCGTAGTCGAGCAGCTCGTGGAGGACGAACCAGGTCAGCGCCGAGCGCTCGCCGATGCGACAGTAGACGACCACCTCCTCGTCGATGCCCGCCTCGCGGTAGATGTTCCGGATGGTTTCTTCGGATTTGAACCGGCCGTCGGCGTCGACGACCTGGCTCCACGGGACGTTCACCGCGCCGGGGATGTGCCCGCCGCGCTGGACGCCCTCGTTCCAGCCCGGCGGCGCGAGCACCTCGCCGCGGTACTCCTCGGGGGTTCGGACGTCGACCAGCGAGGTTTCACGAGTCATCGCCGTCTCGACTGCCGCGCGGTCGACACGGATCGCTTCGTTGGGGCTCGCGCCGGTGTACGACTGCGGGCCGAATTCCGGAACTTCATCGGTGAGGTCGTAGTCTTCGGCGAGCCAGCCGTCGCGGCCGCCGTCGAGCAGGCGGACGTCGGCGTGGCCGTAGTAGCTGAGCAGCCAGTAGCCGTAGCCGGCGAACCAGTTCATCATGTCGCCGTAGACGACGACGGTCGAGTCGGGGGTGATACCGATCTCGCCGAGCAGCGCCTCGAAGTCGGCGACCGACGGGATGTCGAACGCCGTCGAGTCCTGGAGATCCTCCTTCCAGTCGAGCTTCGTCGCTCCTGGGATGTGGCCCGTCTCGTAGCTGCTCGGGTCGAGATCGACCTCGAGCAGGCGGGCGGCGGGGTCGTCGGCCACGAACTCGTCGAGGCGCGCCGCGACCCACTCCGGCGGGACGAGCACGTCCGTCGCGTGGTCGGTCATCGCTTACCGTCCGCTAGGTCGCAGTGGCTATTAAACCCGTGCTGTGGCTATCGACGACGCGCCGCTCACCGTTGGGCGACGTACTGAAAACGGGCTACCGGAGCCAGCGATCGCGCTCGTCGTCGGCGACGTAGCGGCGCGCGAGCTGGCTCTCTGCCTGTCGGAGCCGATAGGAAAGCGTCGAACGGGGGATATCGAGCTCGTCGGCGAGTTCGTCGAGCGTCGTCTCTCGTGGGGTTTCGTAGTACCCGTCCTCGACGGCCGCCTGGAGCGCCGCGCGCTGTTCGGCCGCCACCGAGACCGACGCCAGCGAGTCGCGCTGCCAGCCGTCGGCGTCGCGGAGATGGCCCATCCGAAAGGAGAGCCCGTCGCGCAGCCGGGCGGCGAGTTCGTCGTAGAGCACGCCTACCTTTGCATCTGAGCGCATCAGCACGCGCCAGGAGTGACGGTTCTCGCTTCGGAGGGTTTCGAAGACGAGTCCGGGCGGGAGATGTTTTCCCGAGAGGGTGTGGACGGACTCGCAGGCGCTGATCTCGTCGAGATAAGTGTAGACGACGAGTCGGTTCTCGCCGCGTTCGAGCACGTCGTGATAGCGCTGTGCCTCGCAGTCGCGTTCGGTGAGCGACTCGCCGCAGGTGTCGTCGTCGAAGCGGATCGCCTCGATGCGGTCGAGCGTCGCCGGCGAGCCGGCGATGCGCTCGATGCGCCAGAACCGCTCTTCGGTCACGAAGCCGTCGAGCGAGCGCGCCACTGCATCGGGATCGTCGATGAAGGCGTCCATGATGGGGTCGGCCCCGCGCTCGTACTCGATGGTGAACGTGAACTCCCGCATCCATCCGTCCGTTCGGCGCGCGCGAAAAGAACATGCCGTTTCCGGAGCCGCCTAAAACAGCGTCGTGAGGACGAGCAGACAGACGGTGCTCACACAGATGAGGCTCACGAGCACGGCCAGGACCGGTTTGAGACCCGTCGAGCGGAGTTCGTCGAGGCGGATGTCGAGTCCGAGACCGGCGAAGGCCAACAGGAATAGCCAGTCGGCGGCGTGTTCGAGCGAGGCGAGCTGGGCTCCACCGAGCACGCCGGTGTTCGCGACCAGCATGAGTCCCAGAAAGCCGAGGACGAACTTCGGAAACGAGTGCCAGAGGTAGCCGATGCCGCCGGGAACGGCGTCCCCGCGCTCGCCGCCCGAACGACGGATGTAGTAGAGCGCGTAGGCGATAGCCGCGAGGCCGATGAGCGCGTTGCGCGTGAGCTTAACCAGGAGCGCCCACTGGCCGGCCGCCTGTGAGAAGGCGAAGCCGGCGGCGGTCACGGGGCCGGTACTGAACATCGTCAGCCCCGCCCAGACGCCGAAGACCTTGTCCGAGAGCCCGAAGAGGTGACCGAGCGCTGGGTAGGCGAGCAGCGTCACGGCGTCGAACAGTAGTACCGTGGCGGCCGCGTAGGCGATCTGGTCCTCGTCGGCCTCGATGCTGCCGGCCGTCGCGACGACCGCCGAGACGCCACAGATGCTCGATCCGGCCGCGAGCAACGAACCGATCTTCCCGCGGATGCCGAACGCGCCGCGCGCGAGCACTTCGACAGTCAGAATG
This sequence comes from Halococcus sediminicola, assembly GCF_000755245.1. Lineage (NCBI taxonomy): Archaea > Methanobacteriati > Methanobacteriota > Halobacteria > Halobacteriales > Halococcaceae > Halococcus > Halococcus sediminicola. The sequence goes on from NZ_BBMP01000002.1 coordinate 44,333, forward strand.
GTCGTCATCACCGTGGCGATCACGAGGAGGAGGATCGTCGGGCCGGCGTCGACGACGCGATCGAGGGCGACGCTCGCGCCCATCAGGACGATCCCGCCTTCGAGCCAGAGCTTGTTCGTTCCGACCCCGGCGCTCGCCCAGTCGGGCACGCCGTAGAGGTTGCCGACGAGCAGCCCGACGACGATCGCGAGGATCAGGTGGCTCGTCGGGACGACCGTCGCGAGCGCCCGCGCGGCCAGTCCGATGACCACGAGCACGCCGATACCAGGCAGCACCGACTCGCGGACGTTCACCACGGAATCGGAACACCCGCGGCGACGACCAGCAAGACGAGCGCGCCGAGCACCACCGCCTGCCAGTCGTGCGACAGCGCCGTCCAGTAGCGGGCAAGCGTTCTCATCATGTTCGAGTCGTTATCCATGCATCCCCCCGATCCTGTGATCGATACCGTTCCGGCCCGCTCGACGACTGGCTTGCATCTCGATCGTCCATCCGTCGATGGGAATCATAGCGTCTCGGTTGGCGCACGCCAACTCGGCCGTTCATTCGTGTCCGATGCGCGATGGGTACGGCTTCAATCGACGGTCGCCTGGAGATACGTTTATTACCTGTGTGGCAAAATAGCACGCAGAGGATGGACACCGAGCGCCTCGTCGAACTCGTCAGGCGTGCGCCAGTGCTCGCAGCGCTGCAAGAGGCCGGAGCGATGGACCGACGTGAACTGGAGACGCATCTCGACGTCTCGAAATCCACCGTCCACCGTCTCACGCGCTCGCTCAGGGAGCGTGGTCTCGTCGAGCGCGAGGCGGGCGCGTTCGTGCTCACGCCGTTGGGGACGGTGTGTGCGACGGAGGTCACGGCGTTCGCGACGACCATCGACTCGGCGACGGCGCTCGCGCCGATGGTGGCCACCGCGGACGCCCACGACGTCGCCTTCGACGTCGGCGCGTTCGCCGACGCGACCGTGACGACGGCCGCACCGGGCAACCCGTACCGGCCGGTCGAGCGGTTCATGGCGCTCGTCAGCAGAACCGACGAACTCCGCGGTCTCGACCCGGCGACCATCAACCCGCTGCACGTCGACGCCCTCTACGAACGTATCGTCGACGGCATGGCGACCGAGGTGGTCTTCCCGCCGGCGGTCGTCGAGGAACTCCTCGAAACCAACCCCGACCGCGCCGAGCACGTCATCGAGAGCGGTAATCTCACCATGCTGGTCAATGACGACCTCCCCTTCGGGCTGACGCTCTGTGACGAGCGCGTCGGTGTCGGCATCTACGACGACGACACCGGACTCCTGCGGACGTACGCCGACACCGACGCGCCCGCCGCGCGCGAGTGGGCCGAGGACGTCTATGCGAGCTACCGCGCCGACGCGATCTCGCTCGACGACCACCCCAGCCTCTCCCGACTCTCCCCCGGCGCGGCACCCGGCGAGCATGAATAGGGAGACCCGCCGACCACCGACCGCCGCCGGGCCGCTCACCCCGGCGTGTTCGGGACGCCACCGTGCTCGGTCACTATTGTGGTATTATGTCATAGTCACATAAGGACTATTAATACGGGCGCAGTAGGAGGCCACATGTACGACGTCGTCGAGGAGTCGGAGCGCGAGTCGACCTACGAATGTCTCCAGTGTGGCAAGATCGTCGAGCGAAAGACTCATCCCGGCGAGTGCTCCTGTGGCGGGAGCTTCCAGAACCGGGCGATGTCGCTCGAATAGGTCGTATGCGAAACCAGTAGATTGAGGGATGGTGGTCGCCATTCGACGCTATGAGCCTCGAACGCGAACAGCGCTGTCCGGTGTGTGACGACCAACGAGTGTTCTACCGTGCGGCGAGCACGACGCTGCATCTCGGCGAGAAGACCAAATGGCGCTGTCCCGATTGTGGGTACGGGTTCGTCACAATCGGTGACGAGATCGACACGAGCGCGTCCGCGTAGTTCCGATGGCCACCCAACGAACCGGCCACACACTTTTCTCGTAGCGACTGTTTACAATAGGTACCGAGGTACGTCGAATATATGAGGGGTCACCACACGGGCGGATGCCGATGATACGCCCCACCTTCGAGCGGGCGGCGGGTGGACTGGCGGTGGTGGACCCGATAGAGCGCCACCGATATGTGCTCTCGACGGGAGCGGTCAGTCCGGAGCCGTGCGCCACCGAGGAGTTCCGGTTTCCGGTCGACAGCGCCGTCTCGATCCGGACGGATTCGATAGCGCTGCCGAGCGTGGTGTCGGTGCACGTCCGTGACGAGAGCGGAACGGTGGTGGCCCACGCCGAACATCACGCCCAGGAACGACTCCCGGCTGGCGAGTACACCGTGGAGGTGAGCGCGCCGGTGAAACTCTATTTCGAAATCGACAGCTCCCTCCGGATCGAGGCCGACGCCGAGGAGATGGTCTTCGCGTTCGGCGAGCGGACGGACGTGGCGCTCGGCGCGCGCTCGCACCACGAGCGGCCGGCGGTGACGGTGCAGACGCCAGCGGAGCCGGAGGCGATGATGCAGGCGGTGTCGACGTTCGGGTCGGCGCTCAAAACGACGAGTCCGGAGCGCTCCTATCCCACGCTGCGGGGACACCCACCGACAGTCGAACTGGGCGAGTCGCTGGAGTTGGCGGGACTGGAACCACCCGCGACGGGTGTGACCATCGAAATCCCGCCGGAGTACGGTGCGATCTACGTGGTCGCGCCGCTTTCGTACTATCTGGGTGCGAACGTCGAACCGGGTGCGGAGCCGCTGGTGCGGACCGAGCGCGGCTTCGAGTACGGGTTGGCGGGT
>NZ_BBMP01000003.1 GCF_000755245.1 Halococcus sediminicola
TTTTTTCTTTTATTCATGATGCGGGTACGAACGTAAGATACAAACTCCATATCTTCCGAAGTCTCGGTTGTGTATAAGAGACAGTCCGTATACAGTGAGCGACGATATGTGCCTCGCGGGGAAGCCCGCCTGATTCGGGCTTCCCCGCGTGCTTTCCCAACGCTTGTTTCGCTACGCGTAGTGCCTTCTCAACGAAGTCGAGGAGGACGATTGCCATATCCAACTCCTCGACTTCATTGCCTCAAACCAGTACCGAACAATCCCGACGCCGTGTGTCGTTTTCAATAGAGCAGAATCGTACACTCCTGAGGACGTTGCGATCTTCGAGAACCAAGGTATCACCGAGTACACCACTCGGCTGATCAACCAGCGCTTTGTGAATCCCGACGTGGTGGTGATCGCGAACGTGCGTCAGGACCATCAAGATACTCTGGGCAAGACGATCCGAGATCTGGCGCGGGCGTTCGCGCGAACGATCCCGGCGGACACGACTGTGATCAATGGCGAGCAAAACCCCGTTCTGCTTGAGTACATGCGTGAGGAGATCAAACAGCAGGGTGCGACGATGCAGGCAGTCACCATCCCGGAGCACCAACAGGGTCGCATCGGAGCCGAGACAGTCTACGCGTGCAACGACGTGCTCCGCCACCTCGACATGGAGCCGATCCCGGAAGACCACCTGAGCGCCTATCTCGACGCGATTCAACCCGAGTGGGTGCGCGTACCCCAAGGACGAGTGTTCGACGGTGCGCAGATCAACGACATCGAGAGCACCGAGGCGATCCGACAGGCGCTCGCGGGCGAGGAGTACGTGCTTCCGTTCGTCTTCTTGCGCTCGGATCGGCGAAGCCGAACCGCTTCGTTCGCAAACTACCTGAACACGCTCGCCGAACGCGATCTAATCCGCGAGGCCCATGCCGGTGGCGCGTTCACCGGCGTGTTCGCGGCGAACGTGGACGTGCCCGTCACCCAGCACGACCGCTCGGAGGACGCGAGCGACGTGCTTGATGAGATGCTCACCACCGAATATCCGGTACTCACGATGGGAAATACGGTCGACGACTTCATGCGTGATTTGGAAATTGAGATCGACGAACGCGCCCAACAGATGGCGATCAAGAGTGCAGATTAGCCGTTCGATTCGAGTCTGAGAACTGGGTTCTCGCCACACTGGTTGACGAGGTGGATCTGTGGATAGGGAATGTCGATACCCGCATCATCGAAGCGGTTCTTCACGCTTGTGATGTATTCGCCCCGGGTCTTGAGGAAGTCGTTACGGGTTGGGTTGGCGATCCAAAAGCGTGAAGTCAGGCCTACATAGAAGTCAGCGAGCGCACCGCGGCCGGGCTCAGACGGTTCGGCCATCCGGACTGAGGGTGCGGGATCATCAAGGATATCTGGATGGCGTTTGGCTTCCTCAACAATAATCTCGGCCGCTTCGTCGATGTCGTCATTGTAGCTGATGCGGAAGTCGAACTGGATGCGGAGTTCATCCTTTGCCCCGGTGTTTTTGATGACGTCATCCGTCAGTGTAGAGTTCGGCACGGTAAGGAGTTCGTTGTCGAAGGTACGCACTCTCGTGACCCGAAAGGAGATATCCTCAACGATGCCCGTATAGGCTCCCTTATCCCACTCGATCCAGTCGCCGATCGTGAATAGATCACCGGTGTAAATGAACACGCCGGCGACGACGTTCGAGAGGGTGTCTTGGAGTGCGAGGCCGACCGCAAGGGTTGCCGCGGCGGCGATCACAGCGGTCGAGGCGAAGAATCCGGTGAGACGTGCTGCTTTGAACGCGACCGCGAGCGCGACGACCCTCATTATGAGGTGGAGAATCCGCAAGAGCGGACGTTTTTCGTGGTCGTCGAAGCTCCAGCGGTCGAGCGTGCGATTGAACAACGGGATAAGGACCGCTCGCCCAAACAGATAGATCACCGCGAAGGCAACGACGAACGAGATAGCTGCGCCGAGTGGTTTCGCATATGCTGTGTCGAGGCCGAATTGATGGAGCGCCTCACCGATCGGGCCGGTACCGTCAATCGCGACAGTGGTATTGGTTCCGTTAGCAGTGGTATTCGTGGTCGGCAATCCAATCTGAAGGGATGATGACGGACTGTCGTCCATTACTGATACGTCGCGGTGTTACCGGGGATTTCTCTCGGCTTGGGCCCTCTCTGCTCACCGAGGTGTGTAGTTAGCTCGTCAATTATTCTCTGTACTGCATGCCGCAGACATGAATTCACCTCCACGTGATCGTACTCACCGAACTGGGTGTCGAGTTTGTCGGTACCGCTCTCGATTCCGGCTTCCATTCGAGGCGTGGTGCTGACGCCGTGAGCACGATCTTTCAGCGCGCGCTCGTCAGTTGTCATCTACTCTGGCGTCCTCGTGCACTCCACCTAAAGTTAACCATCCGCAGACTACTCTCATAACCGACATAATCTGCACACGAGGACCGCTCGGAGGACGCGAAACAGCTCGCGTGTTTCCGCCTTATCACCAGCATTACTTGAGGAGACAGAGCTACGTCTCGTCTGCGCTTTGCAGAACATCCTTCAATGGAGGTGCTTCATAGTTGGTGAACTGGTCAAGCAAGTCGTTGGGATCGTCCTCGATTACGATGATTTCTCGATGGTGAGCACTCACGAACGCTTCATCACATTGGTGGTCAAAAAATGCGGCGAGGTCCGCGTAGTAGTCCGCGACGTTCAGAAGTCCACAGGGATGCTCGTGGAGACCGAGTTGAGTCCACGTGAGCACTTCCATGAACTCTTCGAGCGTGCCGAACCCGCCGGGGAGTGCGATAAATCCATCGGACTGATCGACCATGCGTTGTTTGCGTTCATGCATCGACTCGACGATTTCGAGATCGCTAAGTCCATCATGAGCGATCTCGCGTTCGCGGAGCGCATCCGGAATGATGCCGTAGGCTTCGCCGCCCGCGTCAAGCGTTGCATCCGCAACCGTCCCCATTAATCCGACGTCGCCACCGCCGTAGACGAGCCCGAGATTCCGGTCCGCGAGCGTTCGTCCAAGGTGATCGGCAGCTTTCCGATATACCGGTTGAGCGCCATCACTCGACCCACAATAGACACAGATCCGGTCCATACTGACGATCACCGCTACAGAGCGAAATAGCGTGTGATACAAACCGTTAGCGCATACCTCGTCTTCAGGCGGAGGTTGAGCGGTAGGCCGTTTCTGTGTCTGTGCAGCTGGGTCGGTTGGCGTATCAGTGGACTGGATTTCCAGCCTACCGTAACGCTCAGTAGTGCTCGGGTGCATAGTGTGTATACGGATGAAGACCACACGGCACGCGGCTTATAACCTCAACTACCACATAGTGTGGTTGCCGAAGTGCCGTCGTTCGGTACTGACCGGAACGGTCGCGCGCCACGTCGAAGAAATCATCCAAGAGATAGCAGGTGACAAAGGGCTGGAGGTTATCGATCTCACCATTCAACCCGACCATATCCACCTGTTCGTGAGTAGCCCACCGAAGCACGCTCCGTCGCTCCTTGCCAACTGGTTCAAAGGAATCTCATCGCGGAAGTACAATCACCGCTACGCGAGTTCCGACGACCAGAAAATCAAGTGGGCGCGGGGATACTACGCTGGAACGGCAGGCGAGGTATCCAGCGAAACCGTCCAAGACTACATCCAGCGCCAAGAGGCCGAAGCATGAGCGAAGTCACGAAGACCCTCGAACTCAAACTCGTCTCGCCGAACGCCCACAAGCGACGAAAACTCCACGAGACGACCGACACCTACCGCTCGGCACTCCATGCCGCGTTTGACGCTGGTTGTTCGACTCAATCGGCGGCGAACGATGTGGTAGTCGAGTACGACTTGAGCGGCTACGCGAAGAACGCCCTCAAGAAGTACGTGCCGCAACTCTGTGGCGGGAGCTACGACGCCGACGAGCTTCACGACGAGCATCCAGTTCGGTTTACGAACGAGGGTGTTCGCTTGGACCACAAGCCACAGAACGCCGTCGAGTGGTACGTGAAAGTCCCCCACCACGACGACTACCACCTCTGGATACCCGCACAACCGAACCCCGAACAGCGGTCGTGGGTCGAAGCCGTCTTGGCAGGAGACGCCGACATGGGCGAGTGTCGGCTGTTCAACCGTGATGGCGAGTGGTTCCTACATATGGTGGCTACGCGGGAGGTCGAACAGCGGCCAACCGATTCGGTGTCCGATGAGACGCCGATTGGTGTGGACATCGGGGAATCTGCATTGCTCACGGTGTGTCATCGTGACGAGCGCGGAACCCCGACCGCACCAACACTCTGGAACGACGAAGGCAAAGAAGTTCGACGCCTCCGGAAGACGTATTTCACCGCCACGAAGCGACTTCAGGAACGCAAGAGCGAGCGCATCGCTGAGTCGTTCGGCGACCGACTCTGGCGGCAAATAGACCACATCCTCCACTCGGTGACAGATGCTGTGGTCGAGCATGCCGCGTCGGCCGAAAATCCCGTACTCATCCTCGAAGACCTCACGCACATCCGTGAGAGTATGGGCTACGGCGCGTACATGAACCGTCGCCTTCACGGGTGGAGCTTTGCGAAGATGCACGCCCAACTGTGCTACAAGGCCGCCGAGCGCGGTATCCCCGTCGAAGCGGTGAACCCCGCGTACACGTCCAAGACGTGCCACGTTTGCGACGAGACGGGATACCGCCCCGAACAGGCGGAGTTCCGATGCACGAACGACGAGTGTTGGGTTTCGGAGTACCAAGCAGACGTGAACGCCGCGCTAAACATAGCAGACCGTTACTCCAGCGGAGAGAGAGCCGTTCAAGAGAACACACGAACGGCGATGACTCGGCTGGGGATGGGGCGCGTTTGACCGCGCCACAAGACAGCCAAGCCGATGGTGAGGCCCACCAGCAGACGCTTGGAGCGTATGCGTCTTGACACCGACGGTAGCCTTCGGTAGCTACTGAAATCCGATGGTCGGATTCCACGTCGTTCACGGCGTGGAGGAGGTCAATGCAACCGGTCTAAAGCACGTGTTCAACCGCTAGCTCGACCAAGATGTTCTGTAGGCGTCGAGCAAGACCTGAGACGACCGATGGAGAGACGTTCGATCATGGTTCTCTTGATTGCACTCACCACTGACAGAGGTTTTTACCTGATGCCCGACTATCACCGAACAGAGACACTCCCCACATGGTTCAAATCGCCCATATCAGCGACACTCACCTCGGAAATCGACAGTACGGCAGTGACGTGCGCCGGCAGGATTTCACCGACGCCTTCGCCGCCGCGGTCGAACGTGCGGTTGAGCGCGATGTCGACGCGATCATCCACACCGGTGATTTGTTCCATCGACGAACACCGCCGCTCCCGCAGGTCAACCAGTGTATCGGCGTGCTTCGGCGAGCACACGACGCCGGCATCCCCTTTCTCGGAATTGTCGGAAACCACGACCGAAAGATGGACGATCAGTGGCTCGATTTGATGGCCCACACTGGGACTGCTAGCCGTCTCGATAGCTCGCCGACGATGATCGGCGAAGGCGACGAAGCTGTCGCGCTCTACGGCATCGACGCCGTGCCAAGCCCAGCGTGGGATTCCACGAACTTCGAACTTGACAAGCCCGACAACGACGACGCTTACCGGCTCTTATGTATGCATCAGCTTCTCCATCCGCCTGTGCCGGAGATTATGGCCGACTATCCCGCTGACTCGGTGATCGAGCGCCTCAACATCGAGATTGACGGCCTCGCACTCGGTGATTATCACGAGGCCGAGAGTGCCGACGTCAATGGTGTGGATGTGTGGTACGCCGGTTCCACGGAGCGAGGTAGTGCAGGCGAGGAGGGCCCGCGCTCGATCACGATGCTCTCCGATTTCTCCGATCACACCATGTCGCGTAGCCACGTCGACCTCGACACGAGAGACTTCCAGCCCATTCAGATAGCGTTTGAGGAGAACGACGGCTACGAACATGCCCGCTCCGTATTCGAGGAATACGACCTCACCGATGCCGTGGCGGTTGTGAACCTCACTGGTAAGCGTACCTCCCTCACTGCGAGCGACATTCACGAAATAGCTCTTGACCGCGGTGCGGCGGTCGCCCGTGTCGACGACAACCGGGGACGTGAGCATCTCGATATCGGTGCTAACCCGACAACGGACGTCGAAGACCCTGACACCCTGATTGACAAGCGGCTCGCCAAAGCGGGTCTCAGCGAACCAGCCCTTGATGTCGATCAGATGGTTCGAGACGAGGCAACGTCGACGAACGCGCTTGACGACAACGCCGAACGACTCATTAGTGAAGCACAGGATAAAGCGTTCGAGAGCGGCGACCCCGAGGCGGTACTGGGCGATGGTCCCGTTGAGGAACCCGAAGGGGGCGACGAACGAGTCGCCAATGCCAGGCCGGGTGGCGGCAACGAGTCTGACGACACCGAACCGACTGAGACAGCAGAGACACTCCGAGAGCAGGTCGAGACGGACGTCGAAGCCGCCGAGGCAGAGGCGGAGGGCAGTGACGTCGTAGCAAGCGAAGACGGCGAGAGCGGCGATAAGCCGGCCCTAACGGATATGAAAAAACCTGCGGGCGAATCTAAATCTGAAACGGACACCGCCGAGTCTGTTAAAGAGAGGCCGCCGGAAGCTCGGGCTGAAACCGCACCGACGACCAACGAGAGCGAGACAGAGCAGACCGTCGAAACCGAAGCGACCGATGGCGGCAACGATCCTGAGGACGATACCGAGAGCGCCAGTGGTTCGACAAACCAGGCATCATTCGCTGACATCGGTGGTAGCAAGGAAGAATCTCAATGAAGATTACTCGAATCCGACTACAGAACATCCGTAGTTACGAAGATCAGACCGTCGAATTTCCCGAGGGCACTATCTTGATCCACGGCGAGAACGGAGCCGGGAAAACGTCGCTTTTGATGGGTCTGTTCGGTGGGCTGTTCCTTTCCAATATCACGAACGTCGATGGCAACAACTTCAACGTAGGCGACCTCGTGCGCCGCGGCGAGGATAAGGGCCGCGTCGAGTTGGATTTCGTCGTTGACGACGACGAGTATAGCGTCGAATGGGAAATGCCCGGTCTTGATAGTGGAAGCGCATCGAAGGCCACACTTTCGTCGCCAGTTCTCTCAGATCCAGTTTCTGGCATCCGTGACGTCCAGCAGGAGGTGACGAATCTACTGGGCATGAACGAGGACGATTTCTCCAGTTCGGCGTATGTTCAGCAGGGCGAGATTGATCGACTCATAGAAGCGAACGACCGTGGCGCGATGATCGACAGCCTGCTCGGTCTCGACCAGATCGAGGAGTATATCGAACGCGCTAAAATGACCCGACGCGGGGCGAGACGTACCTACGAACGGTGCCAGGAACGTCGTCGCGGACAGGAGGCGAATCTCGACGACTACGATCACGACGAGGATGGTTATATCGAGGTAATACAGCGCCTCGAAGACGAGATCGAAGACAAGAAAGATCTCGCCGACCGTCATCAAACCCATATTGATGAGACGCTCATCCCACGGCTCAACGAATATACCGACAAACTCGAGCACCACGAGACACTCTCCGAACGACTCTCAGATAAGCAAGACCAGATCGAACAGGCAAAATCCGATCGGAAAGAGGCCCAGCTATCCAAGCAAGATAGCGAGGACACTATCACCGAGCACAAATCCGCAATCGGCGACCTCCGTGACGAGGTCGGGATGCTCGACGACGAGGCGGAGTATGACCTTGATAGTCGAGAAAGCGCGGCGGATGCGCTCGACGCTGTTCAGGATGATCTGCTCGACGCTCAGCAGGAAAAGAATACGCTGGAAAACGAGTACAACAATGCCCGCGACGATCTCTTGGATGCGAAGTCGGACCTCGGCGACGTCAATGAGGATCTAAAGGAATCGCGGACCCAAGTCGAGGAGAAGGAATTAGCTATCGAGAATGCCGAAGGCGATGTCGAGAGTTACGAAGATGAACTCCGCGAACAACTTCGCAACCTTGCGGACACGCTTGAGGAATACGAGGTTGAGACAAACTTCAGAATGGATGAGCAGGGCGAAATCGACATCGGCGTGGCTACGGACGCGTTAATTCCGCTCGCCCGTGAGCGTATTCCCGAGCGCCGAGAGCAACTCAACGACGAGATTAACGAACTCACTGGCGAGATTGGACGCCTCGAAACTAAAGCCGAAACCCTCAACGACCGGATCGAGAAATTTCAAGAACTCGGCGAGGCTGGCGAGTGTCCCAAGTGTGGCCAGACCGTCGGGGAGGCCCATGTCGACGCGGAGATAGACGAGTTGGAGAACGAGCGGGATAACGTTGAGACGGAGATCACGTCGATCGAGGAAGACAAAAAGCAGCTTCAGCGCCGACACGGCCAACTCAGCGGTATTCGCAACACTGTAAATGATGTGATTGATTTCTATACCGACACGCTGGATGAGGCCCGCGAGCGCGTCGAAGACCTCCGCAGCGACCGTGAGGACATTACCCAGGAAATCGATGAGCTTGTAGCCGAAGAATCCGAACTACATGACCGGATCGGCGATCTCGAAACCACAGTTGAGGAACGCGAGGCGACCTTCGAGGAGGCTAAAACCCACATGGAGAGCATTGCTGACAGCCGCGAGACGATCAAAGATGCTGACGCGAAGTACGACGCCATCAATGACCGCCAGACCAAAATCGAACAGGAACAGCAGGCCATCAGCCACGCCGACGACCGAATCGAGAACCTCGACGACCAACTCGACGCCTACTGGGACGAGAAAGAGAGCATCGAAGACGAACTCGGTGACCTCGACCCCGAGGAGCTTCGAGAACGAAAGGCTACCTACGAGGACGAAATCGAGAGCCATCGTGAGGACCGGGACGAGGCCCAAAGTCAGGTCGAAGACCTCCGAGGCGAGGTGGCCACCGTAGAAACCACGCTGAATAACTTCCGCGATCTCCAGGAGAATATCGCCGAATTAGAACACCGCGAACGGTGGGCCGATAGCGTTCGAGAGGACATCGAGCACACACTCTCAATCTACAACGAGGTCCAGTCGGATCTCCGCGAGACATACCTCGGGTATCTCAACGAATACACCAACGATATCTTCAAAGACATTTATAAGAACAGTAGCTACCAGCAGGTCCGTATCACCGAAGAACACGACGAGACCTACGATACCTACGACTACGATATTCAGTTGCTCCGCGACGACGGCACGATGGAAGACCCCACCAACGCGAGCGGGGGCGAACGCGCAGTTGTGAATCTCGCGCTCCGAGCGGGTATCTATCGGTTGATCGCCCAGATCCGTGGAGCAGGCGGAACACTTCCGCCGTTCATCCTCGACGAACCGACTACGTTCCTTGATGAGGGTCATGTTGGTCAGCTAGAACAGATGCTCGACACCGTCAAGGAGTGGGACGTCGCACAGGTGTTCGTGGTGAGTCACGACGAGAGTCTGATCCATGGCGCGGATCACGAATGTCTCGTCACGAAAGACGAGGGCTCGACGAGTCAGATAGAGATGCAACTGGCTGGTCAAGACTACGAGGGCAGCGACGGGACCGAGGTTGCACTCTCGGATGGAGGATCGGGAGATGGAAGCTCATGAAACACCGATCATCGTGCGTCACCGAGGAGATGAACTGATGCAAGAAGCAATCAACTGTGCGTTCCAGGCGGACGCCTGGTTATCCAGTTCGTCGACGAGATGGCCGGCGATCCATGATCGTACTCCACGTTGCTGTATATGTTCGGCGATACCGACCTCGCACACCGACAGACGGTCAGAGTGGCGATTCGTGAGGCGACGGAAAGCGCCGATAATGGGGAATGATGGAGAACCCGCATGCAGCCCAGTCTCCGAGAATGGTGCGCGTGAGAGGTCCGCACCGAGATTTAAGGCAGATGTGGATGTAATCGTTCGATAGATGGATGCAGAAGCACTTTCGCTCGTCCGAGCGATATGCGGGCGAATCGACGAGAACGTCCCGCGGCAGGGCCGTGAGCAGTCCGAACACGCTCGCCGGCTGTTCGAACATCTCGATAAACCCGGTGGTGGTGTCGAATCGATCGGCGAACCGTGGTGTGCTCGGACGCCGATCGCCGACCTCGGGAACTGGAGCAACGACCCGTGGGATGGGCCGACATATGCCATCGATGCTTCGACGACGCAGGCGCTCGAATACACAAATGGGCTAATCATGGATACGGCCTACGCCAAACTCGGTGTCGGCGGTATCGACGTCAATCGCAGTGCCGAGCGCGCCGGCACGGTGAAAACCGTGGTCTACTACCACGAAGGTGAATCAACCATCCGCAGCGAGAGATTTTCTGAAGCCGATGAAACCGAGGATGAAAGTCCGTTACAGGGCGAACTTGTTCCTTACGATGCCGACGCGGACTCGGCGCAGAATCTCTCGAAGGCCGTCTCATCGGTCGCCCAATCGCTCGCTGAGGGTGAGCACGCTCGCCGAATGCTTGATGAAGTCGACGGCCCGCTCTTTCTGGATGGATCGCTCTACCCGCTTGGCGTGCTGTATTGGGTGTTGCTCGATGACGCCGGTAGTACCTCTCCCGCCGAATCATGGGGTCGGCCTCGTGAAATCGTAGAGAACTACATCGAGGTTGTGGAGACCCAATACGACCGCGGCTTTCCAGTTGTGGGAATCGTGAAAACCTCGACCACGGCCCAACTCGTTGATTCGCTGGAAGAGAAAATCCGCCAGCACGACGTTACGGACGAGAGCGGCCTGCGACCGGACGTTTCGTGGACCCGAGATCACCAGTATCTCGCCGAGGTGCTCCGGGGCGGGAGTCTCGACGAACTCACTTACACATCGTGGTTCGTAAGCACCGAACTCGCCGCCGGTCGATTCGGCGATACTGAGATACTTGATCCCTTCGCACAGGACCTCCAGTTCGGTGAGCCCGGTGATTACCGGCGAGCGTTTTTCTACGTGCGATTGCCAAAGCAAGAGTTCGTTTTTCGGGTCGAGACGCCGCTCCTCTTTATCCTCGACGACGAGGAAACCCGCGATGAGATCCAGAACAAAGCACTCAAAGAGATCGCCCGTCGCCGCGACGTACCGCAAGCTGTGACACGTGCCGACCGTATCGCTGGCATCTCGCAGGGTAATCGTAAGACGATTCGTGGGGTACTGAATTCGAGCGCACCAAGCAAGAACTACAATTGGGACGGCCGGTGGAGCCAAGACGACATCAACGGAATGGAGCCCGACAATGAGTGATTTTACCCTCCCCGAAGACCGCGAGAGCAAGGATACAAACAAGGAGCAACGTACCGAAAATGACGAGGTTAAGCAGGGAACGCTCAACGCTCCCGAAAGTGATGGCGATACCGCCGCTGAGAGCGGGAGCAAAGACGCCATCGGTGCACGCTCGGTCGAGAGCGATATCACTCCACGCGCGGAGGACGAGATCGGTCATATCCTCGGTGGCAACAACATCCGAATCGGCCGCACCGAACATCTGGTCGAGGCGTACATCACTACCGATCGGCGCGAGGACGTGCAGGTAGGCGATTACGTACAAGTCCCCTATCCCGGACGAGGCGAGAGCCTGTTCGCGGCTGTTGAAGCACTCCGGTACGAACCTTATACGGACCTCGATGATACCTCCGACACTCACCACGACATCGTAAGCGAGGAGAGCGTCGACGAAAGCGAATATGTACTGGTAGCTGAGCTTGATCCAATCGCGTCAATCGAGATCGACGACACGGCCGCCGAGGCTGAGGAGAAATACGAGCGCGGGATCGTGAGTCGAATCCCGAAGCCCAACGCAGATGTGACACTTACCGAAGATGAGGCATTCCTTCGCACGGGGCTGAATATCCCACACTCTGGTGTGTTCTGTGGCCATCTCGCGGTCGCTGGTGATCGAAAAACCGTCGCTGACAAGCCGGTGCCATACTACATCGACAATCCGGGGAGTGTGCAGGATGGGGCGGGAGGTTTCGAGGTCGAGAGTGGCGAACCTGCTATCTGGCGACACACGCTCGTCGCCGGCTCGACTGGGAAGGGGAAGACTCATTTCACCAAAAACCTGCTTCGCCAGTTTATCGGCGGGAAACGGTATCCGGTCGGGAATGCGCACAAAGAACTGGGCGTGGTGATCTTCGATCCCGCGAACGAGTACTGGCAAATGCGCGAGAATAACGAGGATCTTCAGCCCGGCGGCGAGAAGGCAGCGCTCGGAGAGGAACTTCGGAATAGCTCGATTAATACGGGTGGCCTCGGCGATGATCTTCAAGTGTTCGCACCGGAAGTTGACGGCGCGAGCCCGGACGAGTCGGGCGAGCGCTACCCGTTCTCGATCCCGTTCTCGCTGGTGGCCGAGCATCCCCAGCTGTTGATGCCGTACAAAGCGACCGCGGTAACGCGAGGGGCTCTGGAGGACTGTCTCGACGATTACTTCGATCAGTTCCACGAACCTGAGAGGGTTGAGGGGGATGGCGAGCCGTCACTCGTTGACGACGACGGCAATGTTCCTCAGTATGAGGACTTCATCCATTTCCTCAACCAGAACGATCACGAAGGTAGTATGCTCCGCGAGCGAAACGAGATTGGAAGCGGGACGTGGGGCGCAGTGATGCGTCGGGCAAAACGCTCGGAGTTCGGCGCAGTGTTCGATGCCGATGCGAACCGACTCGACGAGGTGGCCCATCGTATGTTCGAACCAGGACAGGTGACGGTGATCCCAACGCGACATCTGACTAGTAAGCGCGAGAGTCTTGTCGTGCTGTCGGTACTCTCCTACATCATTGAGAACAAACTGAAAAGCGACGGGGCGGACCCAAACGTGAGCGAAACACCACTGATGGTCGGCGTCGACGAGGCCCACAACTACCTCTCCTCGCCGAGCAGCGACGACGTTCGCGGGCAGTACATCGTCAACCAAGCGAGAGATGCGGTTCGACAGGGACGAAAGGACCAACTCGGAATGATGATGATCACCCAGAACCCTGAGGACATCGACGATGACATCCTGAAACAGACGAACACGAACGTCTTTCTCGGTCTTCGGGCGGAGGTGGTCCAGAGGGTGCCCTCAATCCCGCCGGAGTTTGCCCGCGACATCCCCAAATTCGGGAAAGGACAGGCAGCCGTGAAAGCACCGGATGTGGAGGCAGTCGAAGTCACTGGTCTTTCAGAATGCTTGACCAAGCACGGAGATTAGCGTAGAATGCAGACTACCAAGCCCCATTCCTCAGTGAGCGCGACTGAAGGGAGTACGAGTAGAGAGGAGGTACGATGACCGCCTTTCAGCCGGTCACTGCAAACCACGTCGCGGAAACAGGAAGCCCCACCCTCAAGTGTAGCCGTCACGCGAACGGTAGGATGAGAGAGGATGTCACGGTAGAAATCTACTCGTCATCGCCGCTGGGTAAGTCTAACTCTTCTGTCGGAGATGGATGATCACAGTTGCCGTAGATGTGATACTGGACTGCAGAGACACTTACTTCCATTTGATGAGCAATCAGATAATCCCACCGTCCACGGTCTTTGAGTCGTCGTATCTCTCGACAATCCTCCTCAGTAATGTGTGAACCACCTGGCATCGTCAGCGTCTCCCTGCTTTACTGTCAGGAGGGAGCATCTATATTGTGTTTCACTTTCCTCCGCTGTCTGTGTATATATTCATCGTTCTGTACACTCAAGAAAGGTGAAAAGGAACAGAGCAACTCCAGATCTACGAGGGGTGAGCGTGGCACGAACAAGTTCCAGAGAACAAACCCAAGTGGATGCCCGAGACGATGATGGAAGCGAACGGCTCGAAGGAAGGCATCGAGCACCTTAACGAGTTGTAGCCGGTGACGGGTACACTCATATAGCTAGACTTGATATTTTCGAATCAGCCGCTCATGGAGTCGTTCGTCTACGAATGCGTCAACTGCGGTCACCAACTCAGCGGCGATGCAGGAGCGTCACGGTCCTGTCCAGAATGCCGACAACTGATGAAACGCATCGATTCGTCGTAACTCGAAAGCTGGCCGACTAAAAAGACGCGCTTGTGCGCAAGTAGGGTCTCTCGTATCTATACCTTGTCGCCAGAAGCACTTAAAGACCGACGCGAACGAACCGCTGGTCGGTCACGCCTCACTTGATGCTGCAATGGACTGGATATCTCCGGTGGAGGCTGGTTTCTGGTATGTCTCGAAGCAGTAGACCCGTCTACTCAAAGAGCGTGAGTCCCGGGACTGATACAGATTCATATACGGCCGGTTGGGAAGAACGGGTATGGATGAAAGGCGGCGGATACCGCCGTTCGCCGAAGACACGCTTGCGCTGCTGACTGAAGCGGCTGGCGGAACCGGCGAGGATCTTCCGAGAGACGAGGCCATTGGAGTGATCACTGACGACGAGCGCTTTAACAAAGCCGACGCTGAGGCAGCACTCGAGTTGCTACAGAACCGTGGGTATATCTATTACGTTGGAGAAAACGTCCGGATTACACCGACCGACGACTGAGCAGTAATTTGTCGCAACCAGCGGAGATATTCTCTCGAGAGCTCACTTTCAGTCCGCTTGGAAAGGTTCTATAACTGATTGGGAGCTATCCACGCCGAGGACCACAATCTGAACCTCGAAAGAGCGCTGTTACACGCTTTCCATTTCATGATACAGACAGTCAAACGGATGCTCTCACGCTCGACACGGGAGTCCGTCATCGAGTGCCGCAACTGCGGGGCAAATGTCGAACCAGAGGCTGAGTCATGTCCATTCTGCGCCTCGGCTGAAATCACACACTACGAGATCGACCCATGAACTGAATGACTTCTCTGAGCCGGAGTGGGGGCATCTATAGGAATTAGCACTCAGCTTCAGAGTCCCAACATCACAGGTTGTTGTCTCATTGAGATCGCCGTGCGAGATACACGGCACGAGTCCATCAGTACGGGACCTTCGAGAGTGGGCTCAGTTTAGTGGGGTGGGGTCGCCGACTCGCTTAGAGAATCCTCAAGACTCGCGACGAGTCGTGATTCTAAGACCGAGTTGATCGGTAGTAATAGAAGCCACGAGAGGATGGCTATCGTCGGGTCAAACATTGCGATGATCGCTGATAGCACGAACACGACCGGTGACGCAAGGAATCGTGCTGCCTGAATTCCGACAGTTAACGACGTGAGTCCCTCTTCTATGAGTTCTTTCCGGGAGGCGTACCCCCACAGTAGTGTGAGAGAGAATCCAGTGAGAGCCAGCATCCCTGCATAAAAGGTGACACCAAACTGATCAGGGTAAGCGGTGAACATGCTCGTTGCATACGGGACGAACCCGACGAAGAGCAAGAACAGGAGGTTGAGCCACAGAACGCCACGGTTGTGGCGGTCGATGTGAATGAACACGCGTCTATGGAGCACCCAATAGAAACCAACTACGAAAAAGCTCAACAGATACGCGAAAAACTCCTGCCACTGCTTTGTGATGAGATCTCGGAGTACTGCGACCGTGCTTCCAGCAGGAATCGTCGGAATGTTGATGTCCAACACCAGCAGTGTGATCGCGATGGCGATGACACCGTCGCTGAGCGCGAGTAAACGGTCGGTCTCAGTGGATTCGTGGCTGTACGATAGTGACATGCACTAAATCGATGTTCGGCGAACAAGTGATTATCCTCATTCCGTCGAGAGGATCGATAACGCTTCCAACTACTTCTATCAGAGTCGTCGGACTCGTTCTTCTCATTCGCGAACTGTGATATGTATCTCTGTGTTCAGCAAATCATTTCTGACGACGATCTGGTGAGTTTGTGGCGACCGTGAGAGATGGATCCTGTGTATTCCGCACGACGTTTCTGGCAGCCACCGGAGAGTACACGACCAAAGTATGAGTTCTATTGCTGATCCCTATAGATCGACGGTTGATGAACTCGGAACACGGAAGAAGCCGACTTACACTCGGAATCGAGTGTGGGCCACGCTCTTTAGACAGCGCCTCTCGAAGTAGTGGCATGGCGACTCCGTTCGGCGCGACGTGAGGAACGCTGATCGAGCGTTGCGAGGAACTTCCTGCAGAGGCGACGCTGTCACGCCGTTGGCTATCGAACACACGCGGAGGCAGATAGACCATGACCGAAGCGCATCCGCTTTCGACAGGTCAGGGATTGCCTCATGCTAGCGAACGACGGCTGTTGATGACGACGAACAGCGTGCTGACAACGAGCAACGCGGATGCGACGACGGGAGTGACGACGCCCGCAACTGCCAGCATCGTTCCGATGGTCGGAACGGCGAGTGCGAGCACGAGATTTTCGACGAACCGGCGGTGCGTCTCGCAGGCGATGGTGAGGCAATTGACGAACGAATCGAGATCGTCGCTCGTTAACAGCGCGTCAGCGGCCGTAGCAGTGAAGTCGCTGCCTGCCAGCATCGCTACGCCGATGTCGGCCGCCGCGAGCGCTGGTGCGTCGTTGGTGCCGTCGCCGACCATCGCTACCCTCCCCTCCTCACCGAGATCACGAATGATTTCCTCCTTTGACTCGGGTGTCACATCGGCGAACACCTCCTCGATGGCCGATTCCTCGAATCGAGCGGCGACCTGCGGATCGTCGCCCGTGATACAGACGACACGCCGGCCGTCGGCCGCGAGGTGCTCGACGACCTCCTTCCAGTTTTCTCGTGGTGCATCCGCGAGCGCGACGATGCCGGTCGCCGCGCCATCCCAGCCGACGACCGCCGGTAGCTCGCCTGTTGCATGGATCTCCGCGACCCGTAATCGCACCGTTTCGGGGATTTCCCAATCGAATTCGCTGAATAGCGCCGGGTTGCCGACCGCCGTTCGCGACCCCTCGACGGTGGCGCTGACGCCGTAGCGATGGTGCTCGAACTCGCTGACATCTTCAGTCGGTGTCGCCAACTCACCGATGGCCGCCGCGATCGGATGGCTCGAGCGCGACTCGACAGCGGCCGCACGCGCGAGGAGTTCCTCCCGATCACCGAGTGCCGTGATGTCGGTCACGCACAGTTCACCGGTCGTGAGTGTCCCGGTCTTGTCGAACGCGACGATATCGACGTCAGTGATCCGTTCGAGTAGCGTCCGATCAAGGACGGCCACACCACGGTCGGCCGCTGTCGTGAGACCGCGCCCGAGTGCGAGCGGGCCGGCCAGCGTCAGCGCGACCGGACAGGCGACGACAAGCACTGACAGCCCCGTCAGTAACGCCGTGTCGAGCATCGCGCCTGCGAATAGCCAGCCTGCGAACGTCACGACGGTGAGCACGGAGACCAGGGGAACATACCGTATAGCGATCCGGCTCGTGAGTCGAGCGACGTTCGTCCGCGTCGCCTGAAGATCCCAGACGAGCGCACGGAGTTGGTCGAGCAGGCTGGTCGCGCCGTCGCCGACTTGGACTTCCAAGGCACCGTCGATCGCGACTGAGCCGCCGACCACGTCATCGCCAGGAATCTTGCGTTGCGGGCGCGCCTCGCCGGTGACGAGCGCCTCGTTGACCGCCCCGCGACCGTTAATTACCCGGCCGTCGAGCGGGACATGTTCGCCGGGCTTGATCAGCAGCGTGTCGCCGGCCTCGCAGTCGTTGACCGGGAGTGTCTCGGTACCACCGTCGGTGAGTCGCGTCGCACGCGACTGCGAGCCGTCGAGTCGCTCGGCGAGATCGACGACGGTGCGCTGCTCGTCGGCGGCGCGCACGTAGTTGGCGATCGTCGCCACGACGATGATCGTCATCGCGATGTCGAACGAGAGGTAGGCCTTGTCGAAGAATGCAAGCGAAAGCACCGAATACGCGTACGCGGCGAGCGCTGACAGCGCGACCAGCACATTGAGGGTGAGCCGGCGCTCGCGGAGACTGATGTACGCTGAGCGAAAGATCGGGAAGCCGACGCCGAAGACGGTGATCGTCGTGAACAGGACGATCGGACCGTACAGTCCGACAACGATCGCGTGGGCGTCGAGATACGCGTCGGGATAGAGGCCGAGATAGAGCGGATAGAAGAAGACCAGATAGAGCATGTAAACCGGCGCGACGACGATAATCGCGAACGCGGTCCTGATGCGATCGAACGCAAGCGCGCTGCGGTCTTCATCGGTCGCGTCCGGCGAGGGGAGTGATGCCCGGTAGCCCCATCGTGAGAGCCCATCGGCGATGGCATCGGTATCGACTCGTTCGGAATCGTAGGTCACGCGGACTGTTTCGGCGCTGTAGCTCGCTGCCGCGTCGCGAACACCGTCGATATCGGTCGCGAGGGTTTCGAGAAACGATTCGCAAGCACGGGTATGCATCCCACGCAGCGAGAAGTACGCTGTCTCGGCGGCCGCTGTGTCGGTCGCCGCGTGCGGGTCGTGGGTGGAGTCGGCATGCATGGTGTCCTGTATTTGCCGATTAGTTGTCGTCCATTGAACCGTGACGGGAGCGCTTCACCGCCGGGTTCAATGAGTACCACGGTTTGTCTGGAACGAGTTTGTCGAGAACGCGCCGTTCGAACCGACAGATTTTGAATATCGATCGACCATTCGTGTAGTCGCACAGACGATGGATCGTGTTCCACGATAGTCACTGCAACCCCCGATGATTTGGGGTTCGGCTGGTGATTTGCCGCGAATGATCTCGCTGCGTTCGCAAGTGAGTTCGACGCTGTCGCGCTCAAGACAATCGAGATCAGCATCTGTTCGGCTTGCTGCTGTTGATCGACGCGCTCGAACGTGGGACATAAGCGCTCTCAAAAGTGTCGAGACACTTGTACTGATCAAATTCTACACATTATTGTCGGATGTCTAGTGCACCGCTAACGATCTCCGACAGGATGTGACCAACGTGCTTCTAAAACGTGTCGGCTACGACCGGCCGATTCACAGTCAGTAGCTCGGTCCAGCGAACAACGCGCTGCAATCGCTCGCTGAAAGACGATGAGGAAATGCTAGAAGCGTTCGATAACATGGGCATCGACCGCGAGCGACTGTTCGATGTCGACCGGAGCAAGGTCGAGGAAGCGCTGGATGTCGTCCCAGTGTCCGAGGAGGACGTCTACGACGTGAGCGAGAGTGAGTACGTGCGTAGGCTGAGGTGGACGAACAGCGCAAAGAGACGCGCTTACAGGGACTCAAAGACCGGCTGGCGGTCAGCGATGATCCCGAGGCGGATGTCCTGCGCCAGGAAGTCGATCGGTTGGAACAAGAAATCGAGGAGCTGACCGAATTCTCGCCGGGGAGTTCGTTCGAGACACAGGCGGAGCAAGGCTAAGACGTGAGCACTGACCGCCGGCATCGTCAGCAACTCGTCTATCGCGGGGCCTGTCCCAACTGCGATGAGCAGTTCCAGCGCCTCTCGACTGTCCGGACTAGATCTTGCTGGCGATCTGCCCGGTGAGAACACGCGCTCCGGTGCGGTCGATGGTGCGTGCGAGTTCACCAAAGGGAGACAACTGGCACGGTTGCTTGCTCACGAACGGTCCTGCTCAACGTACGCTTCAATCTGAAGCACTTCCGATGGTGTCATTCCGAGGTCTTCGGCGAGAGTGCTGATCAACTCCCACGCTCGCCGCTCTCGATGCGTGTCGAGGCTGTCAGGTGAGCCGACAAGAGCGGCGAGCGCTTCGACGATGAGCGCTGTGTCCACAACGATCTGTTCGTCGGTGTTTGCGAGAGCACTCGTGGGCCGGTCTCGTCGGTTATACCGACCGATGGCTGCGGATTCGTGTATGAACTCTTGCCTCCAGAACTTGAAACCAGTTCAAGCAGTACTCACACCGACTCAACGCGACCGACCGTTTCGAGAATTCTCTTTCGTTCGGTGCATCTGTCGAACTTTCCTATGGGGAGGGTCGGGAGAGACCGCCGCAATGGTGCTGCAATACCATAGGAACACTCGTTCGGAGAATTGTTTTGCCTTTTTATAGAATAGCCCCTTCCGGTGGCGGTAGTTATATTACAATCGTGCTAATTGTTAGGTTGAGACTCGATGATTAATAGAGTATCCACAAAACAAATCCTGGCGCTCGTCGGTGTTGTCTTGCTTGTCGGAGCAGGACTAAGCGTTGCACCAGCATCTCTCGCACAGGACAGCGGTGTCGAAACACCCACCCCGAGCAACGACGGCGGTGAGAACGATCCATACGACTGTTCGGATTTCGATTCCCGCGAGGAGGTGAATGCGGTATTCGACCCGGACGATGATGTCTCGAACCTCGACGACGATGGTGACGGCGTCGCGTGCGAGGGACAGTTCCCACCTGCGGACTCCGATGGCGGGGCTGCGGCTTTGACTACGACCGCAACCGAGACAGCTACCGAAACGGGCACTGTTGAACAGGCAGCAACCGACACCGATACGGAAACTCAGACGGCAGCGGCAACCGAAACGGAAACCGCAATCTCGACCGAGGACGAGACTCAGGCCGAAACTGAAGATGAGGGCGACAGCTCCACTAGCGGTGAAGAAACCACCGAAGGCATCGACCGCGATCAGAGTACCGACAGTGACGGCGACGCGAGCACGGAGGGCGATACCGTCTACTACCAACTGGACTTCGTGAAGGGTGAGCCAATCGAGCATCTCGACTGGCCCGATGGCACGTACACGAACGACCAGTTGATCCGCTTCGCCCACGGGAGTACCGACGAGCCGATCACCCGACGTTCGGACGGCGAGTTCACTACCGACGAGGCGCTCGCCGAGCGCATCGATAGTCAGAACATCGAAGTTGAGGATGGCACTGCGACGATCACGTTCACGGTCGCCGACGGCGAGGCCGTGACACTCTCGTTGGCGAGCTACACGAAACCTGACCCGACGTGGGACCCCGAAGACGAGGATGATCAGGTGTTCGTCGATGCCCAGACGCGCACCTTTGAGTCGGGAACCCACACCCTGACCGTCGATCTCCCGACTGAAGCTGGAACCGAGTCCCCGACTGAAAACGACACTGACACGGGCGACGGCGCAACCTTGAGCAACGAAACGGATGGAGATGAGGGCACTGAGAACGCGACGACGCTTACCGTACTATCGTACAACGACATTCAGACGGCCGCCGCGAAGGACGGCAACTTCTCGCAGCTGGTCACTTTGATCGAGCAACGACGGCAGGCACACGACAACCCGACCGTCGTGGTGGGCGGCGGCGATCAGATCGCTCCGCACGCGCTCGGGCCGGTGAGTCAGTGGCGCGCGCCGGTCGATGTGTTGAACCTCATTGACCCGGCCGCGGACACCGTCGGTAACCACGACCTCGACTACGGATTGGCGGCGTTTGCAAACGCTTCCGACGCCTCCGAGTTCCCGTGGCTTGCGACGAACCTCGAAAACGCCAGCACTGGTGAGCCAATCGACGGTGCGAAACGATACGAGATTGTCGAGCGAAACGGCGTCCGAGTCGCGTTCATCGGGCTGGCTGACGCCGCGATCCGGAACAAGACGAACGTCGCGTTCGGCGAGAACACCACCCGACTCACGGATTTCCGTGAGGTCGGTCCCGAAACCGCCGCGATGCTCAAAGAAGAGAAGAACGTCGATACCGTGGTCGCGCTCGCCCACACCGGCGTGCCGGAAGCGAAGGAACTCGCACGAGCCGACGACGGGGCAATCGACGCGATAGCGGTCGGCGACGACGAAATCTACTACCCACCGCAGGAAACATCCGGTACTGTGATCACTGAAGCGCGTGCTCGCGCGGAGCATCTTGGCGAACTCAACCTCACTATCGAGAACGGCGAGGTCGTCGGGTGGAACGGACGGATCATCAACGTCACCGACGCGACCCCGAAAAACGAGACGGCATCCGAAATCATTACCGAGTACCGCAGCGCGGAGCTTCCGGGGACGAACGCCAGCTTCGATGAGGAAATCGTCCGCTCGGGGACGCCGCTCGACGCACGGTTCGCCTCGAATTACGCCGGTGAAACAGGATATGGCAACCTCATCACCGACGCGATGCGAAACGAGACCGGCGCGGATATCGCCATCACGAACGCCGGTGGCATCCGCTCGGATCAGGTGTACGGTCCCGGAAACATCACGGCCGGCGACGTGTACAACACGCTGCCGTTCTCGAACACGCTCGTCACGGTCGAAGTAACCGGAGCCGAGCTGAAGTCGGTGCTTGCGAGCCAGATCGGCTCGGGCGACGTTGGCTCGCAGGTCAGCGGCATAACCTTCGATTGGACCAACGGCACGGATGGTGCGAAGGTACAGAACGTGACCGTCAGCGGCGAACCGCTCGACGAGGACGCGACGTACACGCTCACGGTCAACAGCTTCATGGCCGACGGTGGCGACAACTACCCGCTCGCCGACAAGCCGCGGGTCAGCGAGACGGACACGCTGCTCGCCACGACTGTCATCGAGTACATGCAGACGCGGGAGACGATTGCACCGACGCCCAAAAACCGAATCGAGCAGGTCAGTTCGGACGTTGAGAGCAGCAGTACGAACGCAACGGCGAGCATCGGGGCAGCACACGGTATCGGAGCGGTTGCGACGTAGAGCCAAGTCCTGCCAACCGCTGAACGCAGCTACTACTGTCTTGATTTCCGCAAGCCTACTACTTAGGATGCTTGCAAACCGCTTGTCAACATGCCTTTCGAGGGGACTATTACGTCGATCCACCAGATGACTCCGCAGGTGAAACAGTTCGTCATCGAAGCCGACGATGAGTTCGAGTTCGAACCCGGCCAGCACACGACTGTGCGGTTCGAGCGCCGCGATTCTGACGAAGATGAAGACGAGCAGGTCGTCCGTCCATACACGGCCACCAACACGCCCGGCAGCAACCAGCTCACGCTTGCGATCAAGCGCTATGACGACGGTACTGCCTCGGTGTATATGCACGAGCGCGAGATGGGTGACACAGTAACGCTCGGCGATCTCGGCGGGAATCTCACCCTTCGAAACGCCGACGAAAACGTGGCGTTCGTCTCCACAGGGACGGGAATCACGCCGATGATGGCAATGCTCAAACAGTATCTTGAGGTCGGATCGGGTGACGTCGATTTCTTCTACGGCGAGAAGAACCAAGAGAACATCATGTACCGTGAGACGCTCGACCAGCTCGCCACGGAGCACGACCAGCTATCGGTCGTGTACTCGCTTTCCGAGGAGGGGTGGGACGGCCCAACTGGCCACGTCCAGAATCACATCGAGGATTATCTCGACGATCTCGACAGGGACTTCTACGTCTGTGGCGTCCCACAGATGGTCGTCGATACCAAGAATCGTCTCGGCGAACTGGGCGTTTCCGACGACCGCGTGTTCTCCGAAGGATGGGAAGACGGCGAGGTCGAGGAGTGATGGCTCCCACGAGTAAACTCGTGGGGCTTCCTCCGTCCACGACAGGACTTAGACCCAATCGAGGGCAAAGCGGTCCCGGTCTCAAGAGGCGTTGTGTCGGTTCGGCTCCCCCGTTCCTACCGTGTCGAAAGGAACGGCGCGGATCAGACAAGTACCTTACGCCGCCGTATCCCACGAGTGAACTCGTGGGCTTTCGCGGCTGCTGAACATTTAGCTGTAAATAACAGTCGTTTACCCGAAAAACAATGACC
Source organism: Halococcus sediminicola (assembly GCF_000755245.1). Classification (NCBI taxonomy): domain Archaea; kingdom Methanobacteriati; phylum Methanobacteriota; class Halobacteria; order Halobacteriales; family Halococcaceae; genus Halococcus; species Halococcus sediminicola. Next base: position 23,517 of record NZ_BBMP01000003.1, read on the forward strand.
AGCAGAAACAGATCGCCGGTCCTGGACCAGTTCCTATGACGCGCTACGGCTACGCCGCGATGAACGTCACGCTCCGCGAGGAAAACGTCCGGACGAATCGCGGGATGCAGAAAGCCACCTTCGAGGAGCGTGGTCTCGACTACGTCGGCGAGCTCGCCGAGAAGAACTGTCAGGGTCTCAAGCGCATCGTCGAGTGGAATCTCGATCACGACATCCACTACTATCGCATCGCTTCGGACCTCCTGCCGTGGTTCAGTCGATACGATTTCGATGACTTGCCGAACGCGGCCGAGATTCGCTGTCTCCTCGAAGAAGTGGGTGCTCTTGCTCGTGAACACGACATGCGGCTGACCTTCCACCCGGATCACTTCGTGAAACTGGCAAGCAACAAGGAGGACGTCGTTGAGCGGTCGGTAACCGATCTGGAAAACCATGGGGTCCTGCTTGACGCAATGAAACTGTCGCGGACACCATACAACGCGATCAACATCCACATCGGAGCACACTACGGCGACAAAGAAGCGACGGGCGAGCGCTTCTGCGAGCACTTCCAGCGACTTTCGCCGGCAGTACAAGATCGTCTGACCGTCGAGAACGATGACACCAACTCACTCTGGAGCGTTCCGGAATTGATCGATGCTGTGCATGATCGCATCGATATTCCAATCACCTACGACGATTTTCATCATCAGTTCACGAGCCGCGGGCTGACACGCCGCGAGGCACTCACGGATGCTGCGGAAACGTGGGAAACGACCCCGATCATCCACTACAGCGAATCTAGACGCCTCCACGAGGCCGATCCGTCGATTCGACCGCAGAACCACAGTGACTACGTTGCCGGGCCGATCCGTACCTACGGAACGAATGCCGACGTGATGCTCGAAGCGAAACAAAAAGAACTAGCAGTGCTCCGGTATCGCGACGACGCGACATCGACGTAGCTCAGCTTGTCACTATTGGTACTCAGAAGTGAGCACTGTGCGAATGAACTCAGCCGGCAATACCCACTCGCTGCTCAAATGGATACTACCCAGCCATTGGCGACGAACCCTCGGCAGGGGCACTGAGAACGACGATGGCGATGGGACAGTGGATGATGAGGGTCGAGTGCTCCCGGTCGCTGTTATCGATGACGAGCGAGAGCTCGCTGAAGCCGTCCGAGTGGCGGCGGTCGCTGAAGTGTTCGGCAACGAGGTCTGCGAGATCGGTGAGTGAGCGATCGGGCGGTGAGCGGGTCACGATTCACTCAGAGATTGGCGAAGGCGAGGTCTTACAGCTATCGGCTGACGCAGGCGAAGAAGGTAGCTGAGTAGACGACCTTCTGGCACTCCCGTTCACTATATCAGTTTGTGGACGAACGGCTCGCCTCATCGGTGGGTTCATGCCGTTGATCTGTGATATGTGAGTATGAACCGGCGGCTACTCGGTGTCATCTTCATCGCAGTCCTTCTCGTTTTCGCAGGCTGCTCTAGTGGTTCGTCCACTTCGACTCAGACAAGCACTGGTAGCCAATCAGACACCGCTGCCGGGTCCGTATCCGTCACCACGTCAACCAACGCAACAACCAACCTGCCGAACACCCCTCCGAATACGAGTGCTTCTCCACAGGCACGTTCGTCAGTCAATGGGACGTTCGAAGTCCACTCGATCAACGTCGGTCAGAGCGATTCGACGCTCATCATCGGGCCGACCAACCAGACCATGCTGATCGATACGGGTGACTACCGCGATGACGGTGAGGTTGTGCTCGATTACCTCAAGAAACACAATATTGACCGTATCGATTATCTCGTGACGTCGCACGTCGATGCCGACCACATCGGCGGCAACGCCGCTGTCATCAACTACTACGAGACTGAGGCCAACGGCGTCGGTGCGGTCTACGACCCCGGGATCGCCTCGAACTCCCAGACATACCAAGACTACCTCAACGCGATCGAGAAATACAACGTCACGCTGTATGAGGCTCGTGCTGGTGACGATATCCCGTTCGAGGACGTTCAAACCCAGGTGTTGAACCCTCCTGAGAAGTACATCGACAGCGAACAGCGCAACGAAAACAGCATCGTGCTGCGACTCACGTTCGGACAGACGAGGTTCATCCTGCCGGGCGATATCGAAGAGACGGGTGAGAGCCATCTCGTGGACGAATACGGCGCTCGGCTCAACTCCACGATATTGAAAGCCGCCCACCACGGGAGCGGTGGCAGTAGCACCAACTTGTTCCTCGATGCCGTCTCGCCGAAGGTGGCGCTCATATCGAGCGCCTACGATTCACAGTACGGCCATCCACGGCCCGAGACGCTTCGTCGACTTGCCGACCACAATATCGAGACCTACTGGACGGCGACGCACGGGAATATCGTCCTCGCCAGCGATGGAACGACGATCGATATCGCCACACAACGACAGGCCCCGACCGATCCGATTTCGGTTCGGGATGGTGACCCGGTCGAACCCGGTACGGGTGGACCAGTCACCCATCGCGAGACCATTCAGGTTGCGGCAGGTTCGTCGCCACCCTCAGAGACTGAGACGAACACCCCTGCACCCACGACGACAGCACCGGCCCCATCCGGAACAGGCACATCGGTAGCGACGGACGGGGGAACTGCAACCACCGCACCAGTTACTGGTGACAATTCGCTGGCTGTGAAGACAGTCCACGCCGACGCCGAGGGCGACGATACTGACAATCTCAACGACGAGTACGTCGTATTCACGAACACGGGGTCGCGTTCGCTCGATGTTTCCGGGTGGACGGTCAGCGATGCCAGCTCGCATACCTACACCATTCCATCCGGGACTACTCTCGAGGCCGGCGAGACGCTTACCCTCCACACTGGCGAGGGGACGGACGACGGGAGCAACCTGTACTGGGGGTCTGGCAGTGCGATCTGGAACAACGGGGGCGATACGATCACGATTACAAACGCGCAGGGCGAACAGGTCCTCAAGGAGGAGTACTGATGGCGACCGGAGAGTACCGCGGAGTACTGGACCGCTTCGAGGACGACCTCGCAGTGGTGCTGCTCGAACGCGATGGGGACACGATAGGGGATATCGCACTCCCTCGAGAGCAACTGCCCGAAGACGGTCGTCATCAGGACGCACTCTTCGCGATCGAGATGGAGGGCGAGACGGTCCAAACCATCTCATACTGCCCAGAAGAAACACGCAAGCAGGCAGAGCAGGCTCAGTCACGATTCGACCGCCTCTCGCAGCGGCCGCCGGGAAGTGACGAAGAGAATTGATCGCACAAGCCGGATTGGCCAGAGACGAAGGGCTTCGTCAGGGAATCAGCCTCGGTAGCAGGTAGTCGGAGTTCTGGAGGGCGGGGTGAAGCTTTTCAATAGATGGAGCTTTGGACTGGAGTCAGGAAGGGTCCTTTTGGACACTTGATTAGCCAACAGGCTATCGTAGCCTGTAGTACGACTGGAAGTAGACAAAGGTCTTTAGGTATTCTACAGGTATTATCTTCCATGCCAAAGATTAGCGTTGATGTTCCACAGGAGTTGCTTGATGATCTCGATGAGCATGTCGGAGAAGGGGGAAAGTTCGTGAACCGGAGTGATGCAATCCGCGCGTCTATGCGCAAAACGCTCGATATTTTAGACGATATTGATAGTCGACATGGACGACTCGAACGCGAAGAGCAACCTTGATTCCGATACTCCACCATCTATAAGCACTGCCGAAATAATACCTGGGTATGTCAGGAGTTGCCTCAAGAGAGCATGAGGATCGCCCATCATCAGTCAGTGATGAGGAACGAGTACTCTCGATTGGAGCTGACCGACCGATTCGCATCAGCGCCGGCCATCGATTGCTGCATCATGAGGGGAAATGCAGTCGGCCTCATGGACACAACTACGAAATCGCTATCACGGTTACTGGACCACTCCGAGAAGAGGGGTGGGTCGTCGATAAAGGGATTGTGACCGATCTCATCGAAGACTGGGATCATCGATTTCTTCTTGAGCGTGGTGACCCACTCATTGATGCGTTCGAGCAAAGCGGCGACAGTGATGCTACTATCGTTCTCGACCATCCACCTACGGCTGAAGTGATGGGTGTTGTTCTCGAAAACAGGTTACGTGACCAACTGCCTGCATCAGTCAGTGAGGTGTCTGTTGAGGTGTGTGAAACAAACGAACTGCAGACTTATCCCTCGCGATAGTATGCCGGCCAGATCAGAAGTTGATGTCAGGGAGGGGCCACCGGACGGATCCGGAACAGAGAGTCTCCCAATCAACGAACTCTTCTACTCGATGCAAGGGGAGGGCAGACTCGCGGGTGTTCCCTCAGTTTTTGTTCGTACAAGTGGCTGTAATCTTCGTTGTTGGTTTTGCGATTCTTATCATACGTCTTGGGAACCCACACACGCATGGATGAGTACCACGGAAATCATCGATGAAGTTTCCACTCACGCCAAAGCGGACCACGTCGTTGTTACCGGTGGTGAACCTCTCATTCACGAGGAAACAACGAATCTCATCGACAGCCTCAGCAACGACGGATACCACATAACGGTCGAGACGAACGGAACAGTATACCCAGATGCGGCAATTGATCTCGCAAGCATCAGTCCCAAACTCGCCAGTAGTACACCTACGGCAGCGAAAGACCCGAAGGGCGATGGAGAATGGAGTGGGAAACACGAAGAACTACGGATTGACATGACGGCACTGACGCGCTTGATTGAGAACTACTCATTCCAACTCAAATTTGTTGTCACTTCTCGGGAAGATATCGAGGAAGTCAATGACATCATCGAGTGTACTCGTGAGCAAACAAGTGCTCGTATACGAAATCAGGACATCTTGCTTATGCCAGAAGGGCAGACCGAAGTCGAAATCGCACAAAAGCGAGCACAGGTTGCCGAGCTCGCGATGGAACATGGATATCGGTACACTCCACGCCTGCACGTGAACCTCTGGAACGATGAGGTGGGACGATGAGATGGAGAACAACGCCTCGGCGGAATCACGTATCATCTTAACCAATCATCGTATGATAAGCAAATAATAAACACATCCCGACAATGAACGACGATAATTCCAAAGAGACGAAAGCATTCGTTTTGCTATCGGGTGGTATCGACTCAGCAGTTTGCTTGAAGAAAGCATCTGAAGAGCATGAGAGCGTCGCAGCCGTCCATATCGACTATGGCCAGCAAACCGAGGACATCGAACGCGCCAACGCAGAGAAGCAGGCGGATGGTCTCGGTATTCCTCTCTATACTTGCAATTACCGAGCGGTATTCAGAGAATTTGCTGAAGGAACCATTGAGAACAAAGAATACGATCGCGAACGCACGACCGACGAAGAACACAGCGTTGGATACGTTCCGCAACGAAACCTCGGTAGTTCCCAATCGAGTTGAGAGCCGGAGCTAAAGCGTCGGTCTGATTGGAGCAGATGTCTGGTTGAGTGAATGTGCTACAGCTACCCCAACCAGACGGGTTCCTTTCGGCGTGGGACGTCAAAGGTGTAGCGGCGGATGTGATCGGAGAGCTTCCCTTGCCAGGGATCGAGGGCTCGCCCCTCGATCCTGGCGACATCTGGTCCGTCGTTATCCTTGCCAGCACCAATCAGAGCTCCGTTCGAGAGGTCTGCGCCGAGAACCACGAGGCTCCCTGCGACGATACCGTCTTCGAGTGGCTCCATACACTTGATCGAGGCTGGCTCGAGTTCGCCGCTAACCTCCTGTTCATGCAGTTGGCCATGACGATCCTCGACCGCTCGGGGTCGAGGATCGTCTCCATCGATTTCGTCGATAACCCCTATCATGGCACCTACAGCGACGAGATAGGCGAACTTTGTCGAATGAGCCCTAAAGACGGTACCACGACCTGCCACCGATACTGCACCGCCTACCTCGTCTCGAACGGCAAACCGATCACGCTCGCGATGACGTACGTCCGCAGCGACGAGAAGCAGGCCGACGCGGTTGAGCGCGTCCTCGACCGCGTCGAGGCCTATCCCTTCGAAATCGAGCTGTTGTTGGCTGATTCCGGCTTCTACAACGAGCGCGTCATTCGCCGCTCGCAAGAGATCGCCGCGACTGTCGTGCCGGTCGCCGAGAAAGGCGACCGGCTCGAAGAGAAGCTTGCAACGCACAAATCGTACATGACGACCTACCGGATGTACAAGGATAGCGAGCGGGAACTGCGCTTCCCGCTCGCGGTTTCAGTCTCGTATCAGAACGGCGATCGCGGCAAGCACGGTGAAGTGGTTCGAGGGTACGCGGCGTGCGATCTGGGCGATCGCACGCCCACACAGGTCGAACACTGCTACCGAAAGCGGTCAGCGATCGAATCCAGCTATCGGCTGTTTCGAAGTGCACGAGCGGTAACGTCGACGCAAGATCCGATCGTACGGTTTGCGTTCGTGGTGGTGAGCTTCCTGCTGGAGAACCTGTGGTTGGTGCTACGATGGGCGGTCGTCGCCCGCCCACGTCGGGGCGGGCGCGACCTGCCTGAGGAGTTCACGTTCTCGGTGTTCTGTGACTGGATTCGACACGCGTTGGAAGAAGAGTTGGAGCGGCGGTGGAAAATCAAGATGAATGGCGTCGGCGTGCCGGACGCGTACACCTCGGCCGCGGGCTGAGGCCAGCCCGCGGCCTCGGGAGTGCCCTTCGTGAGCAGCAGCTGTCGGCTGGGATCTTGGGAGAAGCCGGTGCAGGAAGCTTCTGAAACGCCGCCACGCCTTTGAGGTCTGGTGAACCGGTTCACCACGACGTTCACCGCAACAGTCCACCGGTTCAGAGGATTTGCTGAGATCTCAGTTGGGAACTACCGAACCTCCATTTCCTCACGACTGCTGCTGCGGTCGCTGAGCACAATTCCGAAGCTCGTGACGATATTCTTCTCTATCATGGTGCTCAACAGAATGATGGAGAAAACTACCCTGACTGTCGACCAACGTTTCTCGAAGCCGCGGAGAATGCGATCAATCGATCGACCGACCAACACGCGATTCGAGTTAATACACCGATCATCACTCACTCCAAGCCGGAGGTACTGCAACTCGGCGAACGTTTGGAAGTCAACTGGGAGACCACATTCAGTTGCTACAATGACGAGAACGGTGACCCCTGTGGAGAATGTCCTGCATGTATCGAGCGAGAGGATGCATTTGAAGAGGCGGGAATCTCTGATCCACTTAGTTACTAACGATTACGCTCTATGGAATACATAGGGTCCAGCGTTGGGGATATGGATCAGTCGGCCATCTGCTAGTGAATCAATGGCTTCCAAATCACGGCTCCGCCGTTCGGCGTAATATCGGACCTCAATATGACCGTTGGGCACTTGATGTCAGAGAAGACATCTCGTAGCGGTTTCGGATGCTCTATTGAAAATGGAGGACGGCAGCAGGATTATTCCGTAATGGCTTGAGTCGTGCGCATAGTAGTGCACACCGTGCCTGCGGTCAGCTCTGACAGAGGGTGTCATGGATCGGTTAACATAGCTTCTCGCCAGATCGGTCAGAAGGTGGGCGAGTTTAATTCGGAGGGAGGGCGATGAGAAGGTAGCTCGCACTCGACGAATCCGTCTCAGTCACAACTGTTATTCGCGTCTCGAAGAGAAGCTTGGGTAGCGGGATGGGATAGCCAGACATTCCGGCGGGTTCATACCCCGCAGATCGGTGGTTCAAATCCACCTCCCGCTATGGCGGCGTTTGCTCGCCTTATCACCAACGTCTAACTGTTGGACGTTGTAGAGAGGATGGTCGAGGAGTCCGCAAACGAGGAGTGGATACGAGTGCTCACCGAGCGCCCATCGAACCGTGGTGAAAAGGAATCTCGGTACATCCAAGCCATCGGTGAAAGTCGGTTCACGCTACGGGAACTCGTTCCAGCCAACGGCGCAGACCTCTCTCCTGGCGACCGGGTGGCCGTTGAGAGCGAGGACATTACTGATGTCCACCGCCGGCTGACCTACCAGACACTCACGCAGGCTGCACAGGACAGCTTGAAGGCGACCATCGAAGACATTATCGCCGACCGGCTTTCGCTTACGCCTGCCGGTGCGCGGGAGGCAACGCTCATTGACGGTGAACTCAAGAGTACAGGCGACGACATCAACCTTGGTGACGTGCTCATCGTCGGCAACGTCCGTGAGGCCGGCGGTACGGAACTCACGCACGACGACCATCTCGAGCGCGTCGAAGGCTTTGACGTCGAGATTTACTGATGGCCGACTCCGACCCGCTGCCGGCGCGCGTGCATGAACATGTCGCCGCCGATAGCAACCACGACGCTACGCCCGAGAGATCGCGACAGCGAGCGTGTCGGCAGGTCTACCGTGCCGCCGAAGCGCTCGAAGAACTCTTGAAGGGTCGAATCGAGTTCGTCCACCACAATCGCCACGGGAAGATGCTCATCGAGTCCGCGGCGGCTCGGGCGGCGACTGTCAGCCGTCGTCAGCGGCTGCGAGGTGAACCCCGTTGGAGAACCGCCTGCCAAACGATAGCTCGAAAACAGGAACAATCGTTCCGTACATGACCGCGGCGCAAGCATGGGTTGGTTACTGACGGGTAAATTGCCTCATTCAGCCTCACAGCTAGATCAGAGGACGGAGGAAGGAGTTCACCTTCTGACTACAGATGACAGTGGGTCTCCGGCCTCGTCTTCGATGGGCGACATCACACGACTGAGGTGCTCGCAGATGGCCTGGACGGTCTCGCCCTGTTCGTCGTCGAGATCAAGTGCGTCGAGAGCAGCCTCGACGCCTGCCGGAGTGTTCTCGCTGACGTCTACCCGACGAGTGACACCCACCGCTTCCGCTACTCTGCTGGCCGGTCACTCACCGGTTTCGAGTTCTACCCGATCCGCGGCAGATCGAACCCTTCGCCACAGTCTTGGCATTCGTATTCGAGTTCCTCCGCCGGCGTGAGTTCGGCGCGCAACGACCCACAATTTGGACACGGAGTTTCGGCAGCCGCCGCGGCAGGGTCTGAGGACATGGTTGTTTGCCTCTACGCTCCCTTCGAACTCGAAATAAGTAACTTTATTGGCTAAAAGGGGGGGGCACGCTACATATCCTGCTCTTTGCATGGGGAGTACCGCTCCCACACCGCGCTATGGGGATTAGCACTGATCTTCGGAATCCTCACATCACAGGTTATCGACTTGTTGAAATCAGCGTACGAGATACAGGGCGCATGTCTCGTTCTATCACTGCCGCTGGTTAATTGGACGATGAAGGAACTACGACTCCTGTTTTGGAGACCAATCAGACTCGAGACCCGCTCCGAGTGCGATCCCGACAGCAATCCCTATAGCCAGCTTGTTCATCGTATGGGATAGGAGATGAAAAGCAGCAAAGATTGATGATCGACCCCACTCATCTCTTTTGAGATGTAGGTTGCTGTATGGCTACCGGCATTGACTACTTCCGTTTTTTTGGTGTATAACATAATAAATGCTAAATACAAACTAGCAACTATTGATCTCTGAAGGAGTCCACGGCAAATCGATCTGGCGAACCAACTCTGTGACCTCAGCGTATGATGAATTCGTCGTTCTTCCTAGTGAAGATGAGCAACTATCGTCTGTAATTTGAGATATTGAGTCGAGAAACGCAGTACAGATGCTTTCGTTCTCGAAGAGACCGTGTAAATACGTACCAAGAACCGACTCGGTTGCAGCACTTCGATTCCCTAGAGGGCGATCAAGCGGTGCTAGGTGTACCGTTTGTCCCATGTGAGTTTCGAATCCTGACACAGTTCCTGAAACTCCATCAATTGGACCGGTCCCTGTGACCGCCACCGTCACTTGCCGAACTTGCTGTTCGTGTGAGAACTTTGTTTTGACAGGGAGCAAACCGAATCCTCGAACAGTGTTTCCCTCTCCGGTTCCCTCGATAGCGGCGTTCGTTATCTGTTCCCCGAGCATCTGATACCCGCCGCAGACGCCAATGACTGGTCCAGAAAACCCATCGAGAGCGTCGTCGAATCCGGCGTCTCTGAGCGCTAACAGATCATCGACGGTGTTCTTGGTCCCAGGGATGACGACGGCGTCAACCTCTGTGAGTTTCGAACGGAGTGGGACGTAGGCGACACGAACGCCGGGAATGCGAGCCAGTGGTTCGAGGTCGGTGAAATTGGCGATGTGCGGCAAGTGGGGCACGCCGATGGTCACTGCCTCCGCCGGTGATACGCCGTCTTCGTCACCGAAGACAGCACTTTCGTCGTCGGGCGGTAGTGAAAGGCTGTCTTCTTCGGGCAATCCGGGGTCGTCGTAGGGAAGCACGCCGACCACTGGAACGCCGGTTCGTCGTTCCAGTTCCTTGATACCGGAGTCAAGGAGTGCGCTATCTCCGCGAAATTTCGTAATGACACAGCCCCGAACGCGATTTTGTCTGTCTCTTATACACATCTCCGAGCCCACGAGACCGAGGCTGATCTCGTATGCCGTCTTCTGCTCGAAAAAAAAAACGACCCCCGAGGTCACCGCGCGGCGCGTAGGTGTTCGTACACAGCACAAGACGCTCCTTCAGGCAAGAAGCGCTCCCCTGTGTAACCCGCCCCAACGCACAC